>DATAEV010000083.1:0-1630 GCA_036257875.1 Actinomycetota bacterium
TATCCGCCGGGCTCGTCCGGCAGCACGTCGTCCACCGCCGTGGGAGACGGGGTGCTCTGGCCGAACTTGACCGCCTCCGCGTCCGCGCAGAACGGGCTCTCCTGGGCGCAGTGCACGGCGAGTCCCACGTAGTCGGCGGTCTCCTGGTTGAAGAACGGCGGCACCCCGAAGGGAGGCGTGTTGGCATTGAGCTGCGCCGTCTCGGGCGAGTCCTGTCCGAAGACCTTCGGGATGTCGAACCCCGCGTTCTCGAGCACCATGTTCGCCGTCGAGACGTCGCCGACGTCGCAGCCCGCCTTCGTCCACGGGACCCACGGCGCCGGCGTGGCGACGTCGGTCGTCGTCGCGGAGGCCGGGACCCGGTCCGAGTAGATCATCGCGTGCTTGGTGTCGTGCCCCCCGTCGTTGTTCGGATCGGTCCAGTAGACGAACGACCCCACCCCCTGGAAGGGCCCGTTCCCGAAGTTCACGGTCCCGTTCGGGTTCCAGGTCCGGTAGGAGTTGCTGATCGGCATCCCGTGGCGATCGCCGTACAGACCCGTGTAGATCGCGAGGCTGTCCTCTGCCGTGTGCGCGATCAGCGGCGTGTGGTTGTTCGAGAGCATGACGCCGTTGTCTTGGATGAAGTCGTTGAGATGCGGCATGAGCTCGAGATCCGAAGGCACGTTGGGGTTGTCACGGAAGAAGTGCACGTTGTCGAACGTGATCGACACGACGTGCTCGATGCCGTTGCCGAGGCCACACACGGGTTGCGCGACCGCGCTGGGGACGGTGGGCGCGACGATCGCGATCAACGGGGCCGCGATCGCCAGCGCGAAGAAGGTTCGCCCGATCCGCATCCTCATCTCTGATCCTCCCGGTCGTGGGGCGTCGAGTGCCGACGAGCCCACCGTAGGACCGGTGTGCGCGTTGCCGCAAGACGCTCTTCCCGAACGCCCGATGAACCTCCGGGGTCGGGCCCGGGGACGGGATCTCGGGCGCGACCTGCCCCGTGGCGCGCGACATCGTGCGTGCAAACGGGGACCCACGTCGCGCGTACCCTGCAGGGCGCAGTGGTCGGTGCGGCCGGAAGAGCCGATGCGACCGCTACTCGGCGTGGTTGAACGGCCGGCCGAGCGCCGCGGCGAGCTGCTCGAGCTCGCGACCGAGATCGAGCATCTCGTCCGGCGTGAGCGCCTGTGGGCCGTCGCACAAAGCGTTCTCGGGATCGGGGTGCACGTCGATCATCACCGCGTCCGCACCGGCGGCGAGCGCCGCGCGCGACATCGGTGCGACGAGATGGCGCTTGCCGACCGCGTGCGACGGGTCGACGATCACGGGCAGATGGGACTCGGTCTGCGCGACCGCCATCCCCGCGAGGTCGAGCGTGTTCCGCGTCGCGGGCTCGAACGTCCGGATCCCCCGCTCGCACAGGATGATCTCGGAGTTCCCGCGCTGCGCCACGTACTCGGCGGCCTGGAGCCACTCCTCGATCGTCATGGCCAGGCCACGCTTCAGCATGACGGGCCGGCGGGACAGCCCGACCTCCTTCAGGAGCTCGAAGTTCTGGGCGTTCCGCGTGCCGACGCGGATGCAGTCGGCGACCGCGGCGACGTGTTCCACCTGCGAGACGTCGACGACCTCCACGACG
>DATAEV010000095.1:0-1690 GCA_036257875.1 Actinomycetota bacterium
ATCTTCATCGCGGCGTCGACGTCATTCGCGTTGAGGTCGACCATCTTCTGCTCGGCGATCCGCCGAAGCTGATCCTGCGTGACCCTCCCGACCTTCTCGCGGTTGGGCTCGCCCGAGCCCTTCTCGACACCGACCGCCTGCTTGATCAGCTCCGCGGCGGGGGGCTGCTTGGTGACGAACGTGAACGAGCGATCCTCATAGATCGTGAGCTCGACCGGGATCACCTGGCCTGCCTGCTGCTGGGTCTGCTCGTTGTATTGCCGACAGAACTCCATGATGTTCACGCCGTGCTGGCCGAGCGCGGTCCCCACGGGGGGAGCCGGCGTCGCCTGCCCGGCACGGATCTGGAGCTTGACGACGGCGAGCACCTTCTTCTTCGCCATCCTCGGTCACCTCCTGCGGTACGAACGGCCTCCCGGCCTCCCGCATGCTGGTTGGTTCCTAGACCTTCGCCACCTGGTCGAAGGAAAGCTCGACCGGCGTCTCCCGGTCGAAGATGTTCACGAGCACCTTCAGCTTGCTCTGGTCCAGGTTGATCTCGCTGATCGTGCCGTTGAAGTCGGCGAACGGTCCCGAGATGATCCGCACGACATCGTTCTCCTCGAATCCGAGGCGGAACTGCGGCTTCACCTCCTCCTTCTTCACCGACAGGATCTTCTCCACCTCACGACGTGAGAGCGGCGTGGGCTTGCTCCCGGTCCCGGCCGCGACGAACCCCGTCACCCCGGGCGTGTTGCGGACGACGTACCACGAGTCGTTGTCGTAGACCATCTTCACGAGGAGGTAGCCGGGGAAGACCTTCCGCTGGACGACCTGCTTCTTGCCCCCCTTGATCTCCATGACGTCCTCCATCGGGATGTGGACGTCGAAGATCTTGTCCTCCATCTGCATCGTGTGGATGCGCGACTCCAGGTTCGTCTTGACCTTGTTCTCGTAGCCGGCATACGTGTGCACGACGTACCAGTCGCCGGGGCCGCGGAACGGATCACGCCCACCCTCCGTGTCGACGGACTCCTCGGTCGCTCGCGACGCGGCCCCGTTCTTGGCTCTCGCGGCCGGCTCGGCCTCAGCGGCGGGTTCCGGAGCCTCGGCGGGTTCGGCATCGGATGCGGGTGCTCCGCCGAGGGCGTCTTCGGCCTGCTCGACGTCGGCCGCGATCGACTCGACCGTGTCGGCCAGATCGCCCAGGATCGCGGCGTCGCTCATGGCCTCGACGGCCGTGGCGTCCTCGACCGCCTCCGCGACGGTCTCCTCGAGCGCCCCGACGATCGCGGCGTCGGCGATCGATTCCTGGACGTCGGCGTTCGCCGCCGCCTCGGCGACCGTGTCCTCCAGCGCCTCGCCCTCCAGGCCCGCGTCGACGGCATCGGACACCCGCTCCTCGAACGACTCCTCGATCGCGGCATCGGACGCGGCCTCGACGGCCGCCGCGTCCTCGATCGCCTCGGCCACCGTCTCCGCGAGCGCCTCCTCGATCGCGGCGTCCGCGACGGCCTCCTCCGCAGCGGCCTCCTCGAACGCCTCCGCGAGCCGGTCTGGCGCGGCGCGGCGCTGGGCGGTCTGGTCGTCGGACGGCGCGTCGCGATCCGCGTTCGCGAGCGGCTCGGGGACAGCTTCGTCAGAGGGGTCGATCGGGGATTCGTTCATGGGGTGTGCGCCTCTAGTTCGTGAAGACGTTCAGGACCAGCCT
>DATAEV010000104.1:0-11894 GCA_036257875.1 Actinomycetota bacterium
TTCTTCGTCGACCGTGATGTCGTAGACCCACGCCATCGCCGGATCATCGGTCGACGGGCCGAACCACAGCACGCCGACCCGTTGGCCGTCATCCGGGTCCACCGCCACCAAGAGGACGTGTCCGTAGGTCGCCAGGCCATCCGGGAGGGCCGAATCGAACGAGGCACGCGAGGTGACCTTCGCGGCCTCGCCGGTCGCCTTGCCGTTGCGCTCGAGCTCCGCCGCGTAGTCGTCGATCGCCCATTCGAGATACGTGACGAACTCATCGGGGAGCATCGTGCGCAGATCTACCGCCCGTTCCGGGATCTGGGGTTCGGAAAGCGTCGCGATCACGGCCATTCGGACGTCGTCGAGCTTCACACCGAGCTTTCCGATGACCTGAGCCGCCACGCCCTCGCCCTCGCGGACGAGACCCAGTAGGAGATGCTCGGTGCCTATGTGTTGATCACCCATCTCACGGGCTTCCAAAAGGGAGAGCTCGAGGACCCTCTTCGCGCGTGGTGTGAACGGTATGTGTCCTGCCGGCGGAGTCGGTCCGCGCCCGATGGCCTTCTCGATCTCCACACGGACCGATGGCAAGGAGATCCCGAGCGTCCCGAGCGCTCGCGCGCCGACCCCGTCGCCTTCGGCGAGGAGGCCAAGGAGTAGATGCTCCGTCCCGATGTAGTTGTGGTCGAGGCGTCCAGCTTCCTCTTGGGCGAGGACGATCACGTGGCGTGCGCTCTGCGTGAAGCGCTCGAACACGTGGCCTCAGTTCTCCCCCTGGTCGCGCGTGAAACCGAGCTCTCCGTCGAACTCCTGGAGTTTCTCGATGTGCATCCACCGATGCCGACTGGAGATCCGCTTGAGCAGCTGGTGCACGTCCTCGTCCGGGAGGTCGCCCGGGTCCTCCTTGATGATGAAGCGGCATCGGAAGTGATCCCCGGTCTCCGTCAAGGCGCCGGTCGGCGGGAAAACCTTCGTGCCACGCGAGGAGATCATCTTGAGCGACAGCCGTGTGTCGTGCGTGAGCTCCATCATCGATGCGCCCAGCTCGGACGCGGAGAGGGGCGATTCGACGAAGACATCCAGACCGACGACGGCGCGGGACGTCGCCTTCACGTAGTCGGGCGCGGGATCGAGCTTGGGCAGGACCAACGGCTTCACGTTGCGCACGGTCCAGGTCTCGGTCCGCTTCCCGAGGTTCCCGATGATCGCGTCGGCGTACTCGGTCGTGGGTGTTCCGCGGTCGTACCCGAGGACATCGCCGGTCAGGACGCCCGATTCCAGCGTGACGAACACGGCGTGCTCGACGGCGGACGCCTGGTCGAACAGCCCGAGGTACCGGAGCATCAAGACCGCCGACAGCAGGACGGCCGTCGGGTTGATCACGTTCTTGCCCGCGTACTTCGGCGCCGACCCGTGCACGGCCTCGAAGATCGCGACCTGGTTCCCAACGTTCGCGCTGGGCGCGAAGCCGAGGCCGCCGATCAGCGCGCTGGACTCATCCGACAGGATGTCCCCGTTCATGTTCGTCATCACGATGACCTCGAACTGCTCGGGGCGCTTGACCAGCTGGTGCGCGGCGTTGTCGACGATGACGTGCCAGGGTTCGATCTCGGGGTAGTCGGGGGCCACCTTCTCGAAGGCTCGCTTCATCTCGCCTTCGGAGAACTTCAGGATGTTGGCCTTCGTCGCACAGGCGACCTTCGTCCTGCCTTCGCTACGGGCGTACTCGAACGCGAACCGCGCGATCCGCTCGGATCCCTTCGCGCTGATCAGCTTGAGCGCTTGGGCGACGCCTGGGGTCTGCATGTACTCGATCCCGGCGTAGAGGTCCTCGACGTTCTCGCGAACCACCACCAGGTCGATCCCGCGGCCGCTGTAGGGCGTCTTCACCCCGGGCATCTCACGGACCGGCCGAACGTTCGCGTAGGTCTCGAACAGCTTGCGGAGCGTGACATTGGCCGACTTCTCGCCGAACCCGACGGGTGTCTCGAGCGGGCCCTTGAGGGCGACCTTCGTGCGACCGATCGAGTCCATCGTCTCCTGCGGCACGCCGGAGGCGATGCCCTTCTTGAAGACGTCGGCGCCAGCGTCCGCCAACTCCCAGTCGATCGGCGCGCCCGCGGCCTCGACGATCCGCCGCGTGGCGTCGATGCACTCGGGGCCGATCCCGTCGCCGGGGATCAGCGTCACGGGGATACGGGCTGGTTCGTCGGTCACGCGCGCCTCCTCGATGTCGGTCCGTTCGAACCGGACACGTATCGTAGCGACGAGGGATGGCCGTTCAGCCGTCGCGTGATCGCAGGCGCTGCTGGGGCGCGAGGACTCGAACCTCGACTAACAGGGCCAGAACCTGTCGTGCTGCCATTACACCACGCCCCACCGCACTGCCCGCGCACTCTATCAAGGCCCCCTCCACGAACCACGACGCCGCCACCTGCGAGGTTGACCTTCCTTGCGGCGCAGGACTACGGTGGGTAAGACGACCACCACCGAACGACATGGGAGGGCAGATGAACAAGGGCGGACTGGTATCGGAGGTCGCCAAGCGGACCGGCTTGTCCAAGGCCGACGTCGCCCGTGTCGTGGACGCGTCGATCGACGCGGTGCGGGACGCCGTGGTCAAGGGCGAGCGCGTGACGCTCGCGGACTTCGGGACGTTCGAGCGCAAACATCGCAACGAGCGCATCGCGCGGAATCCGCGGAAGCCCGATGTCCCCATCGTGGTGCCGGCACGGGACCTTCCGTCGTTCACTCCCGGCAAGGAATTCCGGGCCCAGGTCCTGCAGCGCTCCTAGCGTCCCGCGAACGTCACCAATCGCAGTTCGCGCGCCACCTGCCGGCCCTCGTCGTCTTCGACCTCGAAACGCACCCGCTGTCCCAGTCGCAAGGTCCGGATGAAGTCGTCTCCGAGCGATCGAGCATCGATCGCCACCTCGGTCCGATCGTCCGTCACCACGGATCCCGTCTTCGAGGCTTCGTCGTAGAGCTTGATCGTTCCCTGCATGCTCTCCTACCTTGCCCACGTCGCCGGGTGCACGCGCGTCGACACGTCGATGGCTCGCAGGACCTCGCGCGTGCGTGCTGCCCGGCGAGCGTTCACGACCGTGAGGATATCGTCCGGGAGATCGACGTCGAACGCGAGCTCGGCGTGTTCGATCACGGCCACCGGAACGTCTCGCTGCGCTGCCTCCTCGAGATGCCGGCGGTACGAGTCCCTCCCGAAGCTCGAGGGGATGGCGACGGGAGGCCGGCGCAGGAGCAGGTTCGTTCCGCTCTCGTCTGCGGCCGGCGCGAGCACGACGGGGCCGAGCGTGTGCACCGCGCGAGTGAGCGCCGCGCCGGTCACGAGCGGTGTATCCGGCAGCAGGACGGCCAGCGCGTCCATCCCCCGGGAGAGCGCCTCCTCCTCCGCCTGGCGGATGGCTTGCGCGAGGGGAGGTTGCTCCTCGGGCATCGGGGTCGCGCCCCGTCCCGCCGCGACCTCGAGGACCGCCTCATCGGGGGAGACCACCCACGTCTCCCAGCCCGGGAGGAGCAGCGTCGCGTCCAGGACGTCTTCGAGCATCGCAAGCGTGAGCGCGGCGCGCTCCAACGGGGAAAGGACCGGGGCGAGTCGACCCTTCGCCTCGTCCAACGACTTCACCGGCAACGCGATGGCTCGCACCAGATCTCCAGCCTAGCCGAGGTCATCCGGTAGGCTCACGGCCCGGCTCAGGGCCCCTCGAGGCGGGCACGCACCGGGCGGCTGCATCCGGGGCAGGAAGGAAGATCGTGGCCGAACCGTGGTTCCTGGCGGCGAAGGTGGTCGCGCTCCCGCCGGCCTGGCTCTGGTTCCGATGGCGATTCGAGCACCTCGACCGGATCCCCGCGCGAGGGCCGGCTCTGATCGCGTGCAACCACGCTTCCTACCTTGATCCGATCGCGAACGCTTACGCCGTGGTGAAGGCGGGCCGGCGACCCCGGTTCCTCGCCAAAGACGACCTCTTCGAGATCCCGATCGTGGGCCGCGCGCTCGCCGGGGCGGGGCAGATCCCGGTCAGCCGCGGCAGCGGCGACCGCACGCCGCTATCCACGGCGGAACGAGCCCTTGCTTCGGGGGAGATCGTTCTCGTCTACCCCGAGGGGACCGTCACGACGCGGCCGGACGGGCTTCCCATGGCCGGCAGGACCGGGACGGTTCGGCTCGCGCTCACGCTCGGCATCCCGATCACACCGATGGCGAGCTGGGGCTCGGCCCCCGTGTGGCAGAAGTCGGGCCCGGGCTCGTTGAAGCCGGGTCGCCCGGTGTGGGTCTCCGTCGGCGAGCCGATCCATCTTGGGAGCGGTCGCGACGCTCTCCATGACTATGAAGCGGTCCGCCGGATGACCGCCGAGCTGATGGACGTCCTCACGGCGCTCACGATCGACCTGCGGGACCGGTACCCCAAGCGGTGGGCGCACGCCCGCTAGGCTTGGCGAGATGAGCGAGCGCGGGTTCCAGACCCGAGCGATCCACGGGGCGTCCCTGCCGTCGATCGACCAGCAGACGCCGAGCGTGCCGCTCTACCAGACGTCCACGTTCCGGTTCGCCGATGCCGACGCGTATGCGGACACGATCGCCTTCCAGCGACCCGGCTACACCTACACCCGAGGCTACGGGAATCCGACGCTCGGCGCGTTCGAGGGCGTGGTCGCTTCGCTCGAGCGGACGGAGGCGGCGATGTCGTTCGCGAGCGGGATGGCCGCGATCCATACCTTGTGGGCCTCGCACGTGGGATCGGGCGACCGGATCGTGGCGACGAATGCGCTCTATGGAGGGGCGTTCGCCCTGGCGACGACCATCATGCCGAGGTTCGGGGTGACGGTGGACATGATCGACGGCCGAGATCTGGAGGCGATCGACCGCGCGCTCCCGGGCGCCTCGCTCTTCTACACGGAAACGATCGCCAACCCGACGATGGCGGTCGCCGATCTGGAGGCGTTGGGGCACATCTGCCGGAGGCACGGCGTGCCGGCAGCCGTCGACAACACCTTCGCGTCCCCCGCGCTCTGCAACCCGGTTCGGTTCGGTTTCGACTTCGTGTTGCACTCCTCGACGAAGTACCTCGGAGGGCATCACGACCACGTGGGCGGCGTGATCGCATGCAGCGACGACGGACGCTCGGCGTTGCGCGACCTCGTGATCGACACGGGTGGGACGATGGCGCCGTTCGAAGCGTGGCTCGCGATGCGCGGGATCATGACGCTCGGGCTGCGGATGGAGCGCCACTGCGCAACCGCGCTCCGGATCGCGACCGAGATCGAGCGCCATCCCAAGGTCGAGCGGGTCCACTACCCCGGGCTCCCGTCGCACCCGGATCACGACGTCGCGGCGCGCCTGCTCCCCGAGGGTGCGGGCGGGATGATCGCCGTGGAGGTCAGCGGCGGCGTCGACGGCGGGAAGGCCTTCTGCGACGCCCTCGAGCTCGCGTGGGTCGCGACGAGCCTCGGCGGCACCCACACGCTCGTCGGTCACGCGGCATCGACGACCCATCGCCAATACGCCCCGGAAGCCCGCAGGGCTGCCGGGATCACCGACGGCCTCGTCCGCGTGAGCGTCGGGCTCGAGGACGCGGACGATCTGCTCGAGGACATCGTGCGCGCGTTGGAGAAGATCTGATGGCGGATCGCAAGCGTCGCGTCGCGGTGCTCTTCGGCGGTCGCTCCGCCGAGCACGAGATCTCGTGCATCTCGGCGCGATCGGTGATGGACGCACTCGACCCCGAGGAGAACGAGGTGATCCCGATCGGGATCACGCGCGATGGGCGTTGGCACGTGCTTCCCGGTCCGCCCGCATTGCCCTCGGAAACCGGGCGGATGCCGGAGGTCACGGACGGATCCGGTCCGGCGGCCGAGTTGGCGGAGGGCGACGGCAAGAGCCGCGAGCTGGTGCTCGCCGACGGATCTCGGGCGCCGATCGACGTCGCGTTCCCGGTCCTTCACGGGCCATACGGCGAGGACGGTGCGACCCAAGGGCTCCTCGAGCTTGCGGGTGTGCCCTACGTGGGCGCGGGGGTGCTCGGATCCGCGCTGGGGTTGGACAAGGCGGTTCAGAAGGTGCTGTTCTCGGCGGTCGGGCTTCCCGTCGTGCCCCACGACGTCGTCACCGAGCCGCGTTGGCGTGAGGACCCCGAAGGGGTGCACGCCCTGGCCGAGGCCCTGGGGTTCCCGGTCTTCACGAAGCCGGCGACCCTCGGCTCCTCCGTGGGGATCACGAAGGCACACGACCACGCCGAGCTCGACGGCGGGATGGAAGAAGCGTTCCGGTACGCCCGGAAGGCGCTGGTGGAGCGAGCGATCGAGCCGATCCGCGAGATCGAGTGCGCCGTGCTCGGCAACGATGACCCCGTGGCGTCGGTCGCGGGCGAGATCATGCCCGAGGGGCACGAGTTCTACGATTACGCGGCGAAGTACCTCGATGCCGACGGTGCGAGGCTCCTGATCCCGGCCGCGATCTCCGACGAGCTGCTCGGCCGGGTGCAGTCGATGTCCGTCCGGGCGTTCCTCGCGATCGAGTGCGCGGGGATGGCCCGGGTGGACTTCTTCCTGCGAGGTGACGACGAGCTCTGGTTGAACGAGATCAACACGATCCCGGGCTTCACGTCCATCTCGATGTACCCGAAGCTGTGGGACGCGAGCGGTCTTCCCTACGCGGAGCTCGTCGAGCGACTCCTCGAGCTCGCGGTCGAACGCGACGGGGTCGGGCGAACGAAGGACTCGAACGTCCGCGAGCTCCTATAGGTGCACGACCGGGCACGTCAGGGTGCGCGTGATCCCCTCGACGGCCTGGATCCGTGCGACGACGAGCTTGCCGAGCTCGTCAACCGTCTTCGCCTCCGCCCGGACGATGACGTCGTACGGCCCGGTCACATCCTCCGCCTCCGCGACGCCGGCGATCGCGCGCACCGCGTTCGCAACCGATGCCGCCTTGCCAACCTCGGTCTGGATCAAGATGTACGCGTTCACCACGGTCGAGGGCCTCCTGTCGCAGCGGAGGCCACATGCTAGTCCGGGCCGATGAAGCGACGCAACGCGGGACGCTCCATGAGGACCGCATCCTCCGCCTTCGGCATGCCTGCCATCATCACGCCATGCGGTACGCCGACCGGGAGGAAGCCGGTACCCGGCTCGCGGCTGCGATCGTGCGGGTCGTTCCCGGCCCCGCGGTCGTCCTCGGGATCCCGCGGGGTGGTGTCATCGTCGCGGTCCCGGTCGCGAACGCCTTGCGGGCCCCGCTCGACGTGGTCGTGCCGAGGAAGGTGGGCGCCCCGTTCAATCCCGAGCTGGGGCTGGGCGCCGTGGCGCCGGGGGTCCGGGTGCTGGACGAGACGTTGATCGCGCGGCTCGGCGTTTCCGCCGACTACCTCGAGGGCGAGATCGCGCGTCAGGAGGCCGAGATCGCTCGCCGGACCGATGCGTACCGAGGCGATCGTCCGGCGGTGGAGCTGGAGGGGCGCACCGCGGTGATCGTGGACGACGGTGTGGCGACCGGGGGAACGGCCCTCGCGGCCGCTGGGTGGGCGCGCGCGCAGCGCGCGCCCACCGTCGTGTTCGGGGCTCCGGTCGGGCCGCCGGAGACGGCGGCCCGACTCGCCGCCGCCTGCGACGCCGTCGTGCTGCTCCAGACGCCGTACGGGTTCTCGGCCGTTGGCGAGTGGTACGACCGGTTCGACCAGGTGAGCGACGACGAGGTCCGCGCGGCGCTCGCCGGAGCGGGATGAGACCGTTCGAGTTCGCGGTCGCGCTGGTGCTCACGGGCCTCGGGATCCGGTCGGCCGTGTACTGGGCGCGCCGTCCGTTCGAGTCCACCGCGATCCGTGACCAGCTGCTCTACGCCGTGTATCTGACCGGACGCGTCGGCACGTGGTTCGCGTTCGCCGGACTCTTCTACCTCTTCGCGTTCGTCGGAACGACCGATCCGGTCACCGGTCAGCGTTTGCCCTCGACGGGACAGGTCTACGTCGACGACGTGAGCCGTTACCGGTGGTACGTCATCGTGTTCGCGGTCCTCGGAGCGATGCAGCTGCTCGCCGGATGGTTCCTCGGGCACGGCGGTCCGGCCGGCCACGGCGACGGGCAGGGTCCGGGACGGTGAACAGCTCCGTCAGCCGACGGCCTTGATGATCTCCTCCGAGAGCTGCGTGAACTGCTGCAGGTGGGCCACGCGATCCGTCTTCAACGTGTCGACGATCGACGCGTAGGTGTCGGCCCGGCCCTGGCGCTCGTAGAGCCGGCGCGGCTGCAGGAGCTCGGGGTCGTCGAACCCGGGTACCTCCGTCGCGACCTCGTAGCCGAAGTCGGGGTCCGTCTCGAAGACGATCGTTCCTTCGGCGATGCCTTTCACGCACGCCGAGGTATGCGGGATCTTCACCTTCTTCGAGCGGTCGCCGCCCTCGGGGCCGCCGACGCGCCCCGTGTTGAGCAGATACGTCTGGATCGGGTGCGTGGCGAGCAGCTCGAGCAAGCGGTTGCCCTGCAGGCCGTGGGGGAGCGGGAAGAACGGGTTCGTTCCCGGGACGCGCAGGAACTTCCCCTCCTCGGCGGCGCCGCCGGCCGAGGTGCCCGTCGTCTCACCGAGCATGAAGTACGCGGCTCCCTGCTCTTGGGAGAGCTTGGCGACCGCCGGGATGATGTTCTCGTTCCGGTTGAGGATCAGGAGGTAGTCGACGGGGCCGACGTTGCGAGCGTCTTCGAACGCGAGCAGGTCGCCCATCTCGAAGACCGCGCGACCGTTCTTCGTGTAGTGCTCATTGAAGAAGTCGACCCGTCCCTCTTCATCCTGATACACGTTCTCGAGGTACGCGGAGGGCTTGACGACGGCGCCGTGGATCGAGGGCTCGAAGCTCGGGTCCAACCCGAAGGTCTTCGCGAAGCATCCGTTCTCGGTGCCGTAGGCGTGGCCGCCGGGCATCAGCCCCACGAAGTCGTCCTGGATAGGGCGGGAGCCGTTCTGCGTCGTGAACGTCGTGGTCGTCTTGCCCGTCCCCGACAGGCCGATGATCATGAACACCTTGTCGCCGTCGTCCGTGGGGATGACCTTGAGCCCGGCGTGCAGCGCGAGCCCGCCCTTGCTGTAGACGATGTCGTTCCACATCCGGAGCCCGCCCTTCTTGGACTCCCCGAAGTAATCCGAATTGAGCACGCGGGTGACGTAGTGGTCGAGGTCCACCGCGATCACGCGGTCGTCCGGGTATCCGGGCGCGACCAGGCCAGGCGTGTAGATGACCTGCACCTCGGGCTCCCGGCCGTCGCGACGCTCGAAGTAGAGCTTCTGCTGCATCCCCGCGATGTTGGCGTATCGCTTCTCCATCACCAGGCGCGCGGCCGTCTGCATCTCCGGGTCGTTCCCGATGAAGCCGTCGACGACGATCACGTCGTTCTCGGCTAGGTACGCGTCCTGGAGCGCGGCGATCTCGTCGTACTGGGCACGCGTCATGGTCTTCCCGCTGGACGCTCGTTCGACGACGTAGGTGCTGCCCGCGCTCCGAGACAGGACCTTCGTCTGCACGTCGAGGTTGCCGAACTCCGTCAGACGAGCTTCCGGCATGGCTTCGGTGAAGGTCCTGAGCTCTTCGGGGGTCGGGTTGTCGAACACCTTCGCCACGTAAGCCTCCTCGCTGGTGCGGAACACGGAGAAACGTTCGTACGGAGTGCAGAACGGCCTAGAGTTTATCGGACGATCAAGGGCGACTCGCGGCCCCGCGCGGGTGGGGCGACGCGGACGAGGGATGACCGGTGGATATCGGCGAAGACGAGCTCATCACGGCGATCGGACGGGTGCTCTCCGGGTCAGGGCCCGATGTCCTGGTGCCCGTCGGCGACGACGCGGCCGTCGTGCGTGGGCGGACGGGCGACCTCGTGCTCACGACCGATGCCCTCGTCGAAGGCACCCACTTCGATCGGGCGTTGAGCACACCGCGCGACGTCGGGTACAAGGCGATCGCGGCGAGCGTGAGCGACATCGCGGCGATGGCTGCCTCGCCGCGCTACGCGCTCTGCGCACTGACCTTGTCCAAGGACGTGGACGCGGGCTGGGCGATGGAACTGTTCGGCGGGATGCGGGAGGCCTCCGACGAGTTCGCGTGCACGCTGGTCGGCGGCAACCTCGCCCGCGGCTCCGAGGTGAGCGTCGTGATCAGCCTGACCGGTGAGGTGGCTCGCGGTGCCGCGGTCCGGCGGAGCAGCGCGGAACCGGAGCATCTGGTGGTGGTCACCGGCGTGCTCGGCGGTGCGGCCGCCGGTCGCCGGCTGGCGCACCGCGGGGCGCCGTGGACCGAGGACGAGCTCGATGCGATCCGGCGCCACGCCCGGCCCGTGCCACGCGTCGGCGAGGCGCCGGTTCTCGCGCGTCACGGCGTCACGGCGATGATCGACGTCTCCGACGGGCTCACGCGCGATCTCGCGCGGATCTGCGAGGCGAGTGGCGTCGGCGTTCGACTGGATCTGAGCAGGGTGCCGGTGCATCCGGCCGCCGCCGAGGGCGAAGCCCTCGGCGGCGGCGAGGACTACGAGCTGCTCGCCACGATGCCGTCGGAGGCGGCGGTCGCGGACGCGGCGCGGGAGCTCGCCGAGGTGTTCGCGACGCCGCTCACGGCGATCGGGACGATCACCCGGGGAGGGCTCGAGGCGACCGACGACCTCGGGGTGACACGTCCCCTCGAGCCCGCCGGATGGGACCACTTCGCATGACCGGTCCGAACACACGGCCGCGGGCGCTCTCGATCGCCGGCAGCGACTCCGGTGGGGGAGCGGGGATCCAGGCCGATCTCAAGACCTTCTCCGCCTTCGGGGTCTTCGGGATGACCGCCATCACGGCGGTCACCGTCCAGAACACCCTGGGCGTCCAGGGCTTCGAGGCGATCTCGCCCGGAACCGTGGCCGATCAGGTCCGGGCGGTCGCGTCGGACATCGGCGTCGACGCGGCGAAGACCGGGATGCTCGCGAACGCGCCGATCGTGGAAGCGGTGGCGGACGTCGTTGCTGCGACCACGATCCCCAACCTCGTCGTGGATCCGGTGTTCGTCTCCAAGCACGGGCACGTGCTGCTGCCGGACGACGCCGTGGGCGCGCTCCGTACCCGCATCCTCCCCCTGGCGACGATCGTCACGCCCAACCTGCCGGAGGCAGCGGGTCTCGCCGGCTTCGCCGTCGAGACCCGCGACCAGATGCGGCGGGCCGCCGATGCCATCCTCGCCCTGGGGGCCGGCGCGGTCTTGGTGAAAGGCGGCCATCTCGAGGATCCCGCCCGTTCCGACGACCTGTTCGTCGGCGCTTCCTGGGAGGGATGGCTCGAGGGGGAGCGGATCGACACCCCGAATACCCACGGAACGGGCTGCACGCTCTCGGCGGCGATCGCGGCGCGACTCGCGCTCGGGGACGACCTCCCCGACGCGATCCGCGCCGCGAAAGCCTTCGTGACCGAAGCGATCCGGCATGCGCTCACCCTGGGCGGAGGCATCGGTCCGGTCGACCCGATGTGGGCGATCCGCTCGGGACGACCGGATCTGTCCAGCGAGGGCTAGCCCGGGACGGCATCGCAGATGGGCCCCCTGGGGCGTCAAGCGGGTCCACCACCGGGCCGACCCTTGTACGTACGAAGCAACCCCAGCGGTCGAGGCGGAAAGGCCGATCCTGATGCGCAAGGATCTCACCTCCGAGGCGTCGCGCCGGCTTCACCGGCGGCGAGGACGGGTGCTCATCGCCGCGTCGGCGGCGGTGCTCATCGTGGGGAGCGCCCTGTCGATGGGGATCGCGGTCGCGTGGCGGCACGACCGGAAGGATGCGGCCGCCAAGCGCTTCCGGGCGGACGAACAGTTGCTGGAAACCAACGTGCGCGCGACGGTATCCACGTACGTCCATGCCCTGGAGGTGACGCGCGGCTTCTTCCG
>DATAEV010000117.1:0-5094 GCA_036257875.1 Actinomycetota bacterium
CGGGACGATGAGCCCGTCAGCTGGGTGCCCGCCGTGCAACTGTGGCTGGTGACCCGGTACGACGACGTCCGTGGCGTGGATCTGTCGCCGGACGTGTTCACGGGCGCGACGACGCCGTCGACCCTCAATCGCACGATGGGCGCGAACATGCTCGGATCGGAGGGGCCCGACCAGCAGCGCGTCCGGCGTATCACGGAAGCGCCGTTCCGGCCGCGCGACGTCGAGGCGCGGATGCACGGGATGATCCCGAAGCTGGCGCACGAGCTCATCGACGACATCGCGGACCGTGGCGAAGCGGACCTGTTCACCGCGTTCTGCGACCCGATGTCGGTCCGATCGCTCCGGTTCATGCTCGGGCTCGAGGAGGTCCCCTGGGAAGCCATCCTCGCGTGGAACCAGGCGATGATGCTCGGTCTCGCGAATTTCGAGGGCGACCCGGACAAGCAGGCGCCGGCCGATCGCGCGAGCGTTGAGCTCGGCGCGGCGATCGAGCGGGTGCTGGATCGGCTGGAAGAACGGCCCGACGGCTCCGTCCTGTCATGGATGCTCCATCACGATGCGGACGGCGATCGCATGAGCCGGACGGAGATCGTCGCGAACACGAAACTGATGCTCTCCGGAGGGCTTCAGGAGCCGCGCGACCTGATCGCGCTCGCGGTCTGGTCCCTCGGCACGCACCCCGAGCAACTCGACGAGGTCGCGAGCGATCGCTCGCTCGTGAAGAAGGCCGTGGAGGAGACGCTTCGCTGGTGCGGTCCCGTCGGCACCTCGACGCGGCAGACCACGAGATCCGTCGTCCTCGAGGGGGTGGAGCTCCCCGAGGGCGCGCTGATCGGCGCCGTGCTCTCGTCGGCCAACCGGGATCCCCGCCGGTTCACCGATCCCGATCGGTTCGACCTGCATCGGACCGATGGCGCGCATCTGGCGTTCGCGATCGGTACGCACTTCTGTTTGGGGGCATGGTTCGGGCGCCATCTGGCGCGTGTGTCGCTCGAGATCCTCCTCGATCGTCTCCCCAACCTGCGCCTCGATCCCGCGCGGCCGGTCGAGCTCCGGGGGTGGGAGTTCCGGGCTCCGAAGTCGACGTGGGTCCGGTGGGACGCATGAGGCACGCTCGCAGCCCGGCCCGGGCCGAGACGGTCGGGAGCCTCCTCCGGCCGGCGGCGCTGCGGGCCGCCGTGGCGCGGTTCTACGACGAAGGTCATTCCGCGGTGCTCGCAGAGGAGCGCGCGAAGGATGCGAGCGAGCTGAGGGCCACCGAGGACAAGGCGATCAAGGAGGCCATACGCCGTCAGATCGCGTGTGGGCTCGATGTGATCACGGACGGTGAGTTCCGCCGGTGGATGTTCATGAATTCCTTCTACGACGCGGTGTCCGGCGTGCGGACCGGGAAGACGGTCGCCTTCCGGAACGCCGATGGCGAGGAGGTCGAGCTGCGTATCCACGAGATCGTCGATCGGCTCCGACCCGTGGACGCACCCGGCGCACGCGAGGCGGCGTTCATGAAGGACGCGTCGGGCGGATTCCCGTTCAAGGTGACGTTCCCGGCGGCGTCGATCTTCACCCACCCGCTGACGACGGTCGTCGGTGCAGACGGGGGTGGCTACGGCTCGCTCGAGGAGTTCGTATCGGACGCCGTCGAGATCGAGCGAGGGCTCGTGGCCGACGCGATCCGTGCCGGGGCGACGTCGATCCAGTTCGATTTCCCGCTGTATCCGTACCTCGTCGACCCCGCGTGGGTAGCTCGCTTCACGGCTCGGGGGCACCGGATCGAGGATCTCGTGGATGCGGCGATCGGCGCCGACACCGAGGTGCTTCGGGACATCCCGGACGACGTCACGGTCGCGTTGCACATCTGTCGAGGGAACTTCCGCTCTTCCTGGATGTGCGAGGGCTCGCTGGAACCCGTCGCCGATCGGGTCTTCGGAGCGTTGCCGTACGACGCGTTCCTCGTCGAATGGGACGACCTCGACCGCGACGGAGGGTTCGAGCCGATCCGGTTCCTGCGCGCCGGCGCGCTGATGGTGATGGGCATCGTGTCGACGAAGTCGCCGGCGATGGAGAGCGAGGATACGCTCCTCGCTCGGATGGACGAAGCCGCGAGGATCGCCGGAGGCCTGGAGCGGCTCGCGATCTCGCCGCAGTGTGGGTTCGCCTCGGTCGTGATCGGCAACCGGATCGACGAGGACGTGCAATGGCGGAAGCTCGAGCTCGTGGGTCGCGTGGCCGATCGTCTGTGGGGGACCGTGGATCGATGAGCGACCCGGAACGGCCCCTGCGCCTGGACGCCTCCCGCGAGGAGGCGCTCGAGCACGCCGCGAAGCTGGTCGCCGAGGCGTGGCGGTCGTTCGACCGGTTCCGGCCGGAGGAGCCCGCATTGGACGAGCGCGTGCGCGAGTTGATCCGCGGCGCCCTCCCGGAAGACCCGGTGCCCGTCCACGAGGCGCTCGACGACGCAGCGAGGATCCTGGACGAGTCGATCGCCCAACCCCGGCCACGGTATTTCGCGTTCATCGGCTCGTCGGGACTAGAGATCGGGACGATCGGTGATCTGCTGGCGCAGACCTACGACATCAATCTGGCCGTCGACGCGCGCGCCGCCACCGTGGTGGAGCATCAAGCGGTGCGCTGGGTGGCCGAGTTCGTTGGCTACCCGTCCGCGGACGGCGCGTTCACGAGCGGCGGCACGATCAGCAACCTGACGGCGATCGCGGCGGCGCGAGAACGGGCCCTGCCCGGCTCGCGCCACCGCGGGCTCACCGCCGGGCACCCGGCCGTGTACTGCTCCGAAGAGGTCCACTACTCGGTCACACGCGCCGTCGAGCTGCTCGGGATCGGCTCGGACAACCTCCGCGCGATCCCGCTCGATGGGCTCCGTCGGATGCGGCCGGATCTGCTCGCGGCGACGATCGACGCCGATGTCGCGGCGGGGGTCACGCCGGTGGCGGTGATCGCGACCGCGGGGACGACCCTCACCGGCGCCGTCGATCCGATCGCGGAGCTCGCCGACGTCTGCGAGCCCCGCGCCGTCTGGCTCCATGTCGACGGCGCGTACGGGCTTCCCGCCGCCGCCGTCCGTCCGGAGCTGTTCGACGGCCTCGAACGCGCGGACTCGTGCTCGATCGACGCGCACAAGTGGCTCTACGTCCCCAAGGCGTGCGGGGTCGTGATGAGTCGTCACGCGGGGGCCTTCGCCGGCGCCTTCGCGCACGAGGAGGGCTACTTGCCGCACCAGCAGCACGAGCTTCACGCCGCGGACATCACGCTCGAGTACTCGCGGCCCTTCCGGGCGCTGAAGGCGTGGCTCGCCTTCCGCGCCCACGGGGCGCGGCAGTTCCGCGAGGCGATCGCTCGGAACCTCGACGAGGCCGAGCTCCTGTACCGGCACGCGCAGGCCACCGAGGACTTCGAGGTCATGGAGGCGCCGCCGCAGCTGTCGATCACCCCCATCCGCCACGTGCCGCGCGACGTGGTTCCGAACCCCCACAACCAGACGCTGGCGGATGCGATCCAGTCCGACGGACGGGTCTACCTTGCGTCGGCGCTGATCGACGGCGACGTGTGGCTCCGGCCGTGTTTCGTCAACTTCCGGACGACCGACGACGATGTGCTCGCGTTGATGGACGTGGCGCGGGAGCTGGGGGAGCGCCTCGCGCGCGAAGGGGCATGAGCGTCGACGGCCTCCTTCCCGACGAGCGGAAGGTGCTGGAGCAACTCGGGCACCTCTCCCTCGACTTCCGCGCGATGTGGGCCATCTCCAACCTGTTCCGGAGCTCCGCGGCGATCCGCCGCCACATGGAGGCGAGGGTGCTTGCCCCTGACCGGCTGTCCTGGACGTCCTTCGTCGGGTTGTGGGTGCTCTGGGTCTGGGGCGAGCTCGGTGCCAACGCGTTCGCGGACGCGGTGGGCATCAGTCGGCCGACCGCCACGGGGGTCCTGCGAACCCTCGAGGGCCGCGGGTGGGCCACCCGGCGGAAGGATCCGGCCGACGGCAGGGGCGTCCTCGTGTCGTTGACGCGGGAGGGGCGAACCAAGATCGAGCAGCTGTTCCCGCGGTTCAACGCGGAGGAGGCAACGGTCGCCGGCGCGCTCTCGGCCGCGGAACAAGACGAGCTCGCCAGGCTCCTCAGGACGGTGGCGCGCTCCCTCTGATCACGGGGCCGCGCCATCGCGATGGCGTTTCCGTGCCGGCCTGAACCGGGTCGCCCCCGACGGCGCACCCCGTGCGATGGTGACCACCTGGCTGCGTCGCGCGATCGTGGGGGGCGGCGTGCGCCGTGATCGCGGCCGCCGTCTTCGTGAACGCGGTCCCGCGAACCACCGTCGCGGCAACACCCATCCCATCTCGTCCCCAGATGGCCGGCGGCATCCACACGATCAAGCACGTGATCGTCGTCATGCAGGAGAACCGCTCGTTCGACAACTACTTCGGGACGTTCCCGGGTGCGGACGGCATCCCGAGGCAGGGGACGAGACCATCCACCTGCCTCCCGGATCCGCGCCTCGGACACTGCGTTCGTCCGTTCCACGACGTCCACCTGGTTGACGAGGGCGGCCCGCATACGCTCCACGCCGCCCGGGAAGACATCGACGGTGGCCGCATGGACGGCTTCGTACGAGCATCCCTCGAGGGCCGGCAGCGGCTCTGCGTTGACCCGCACGAACCCTCTTGCGGTGCGTCTTCTCAGCCGGCGCCGATCCCGGAAGTGATGGGGTACCACACGGCTTCCGAGATCCCGAACTACTGGGCCTACGCGCACCACTTCGTCCTGCAGGATCATCTGTTCGAAGGGGTGCGATCCTGGAGCCTCCCGTCCCACCTCGATCTGGTTTCGGGGTGGAGCGCTCGCTGCACAGACCCCCACCACCTGCTCCACCTACCTCGGATTCCTGCCGGGCGCCATCGGTCGAGCGGCGCAGTCGAACGTCGTCCGCACCCGCCCGTACGCGTGGACCGATCTCACCTATCTCTTGCACCAGGCCCATGTGAGCTGGCGCTACTTCGTCGCGAACGGCAGCCAGCCGGACTGCGCCGACGGGCAGATGGCGTGTCGCCCCCGACCGCAGTCGGCAACCACACCGGGCATCTGGAAC
>DATAEV010000130.1:0-3161 GCA_036257875.1 Actinomycetota bacterium
CTGCTGAGCCGTCACTCTTGGGCCGGGGCCACCGCCCCGCCCGGTTTTGCCGGGTGACCCGGCAGAATCCAAACCAGTTCACCGACCTCCGGGCTCCGGCTGGTCTACCGGACGAAGCCTCCAGAGAGGCAGAAGTGCTCGCGAGGCGAACGACGATCGAAGGGCCGGGCCCGTTGGGCCCGGCCCTTCGGCCTTGAGGACCCGACACGAGGGAGGAGGGACGGCATGACCGCATCGACCAGTGTGGAGGACTACCTGGCCGCCCTTCCGGAGGAACAACGCGTCGCGTTGGAGAAGCTGCGGAAGACGATCAGGGCGGCCGCTCCCACGGCGACCGAGACGATCAGCTACCGGATGCCGGCGTTCAAGCAGGACGGTCGGTTCCTCGTCTCTTACGCGGCGTTCAAGGATCACTGCAGCCTGTATCCGGCGAGCTACGCGGTGATGGAGACGCTCGGGGACGAGCTGCAGCCGTACTTCTCGGGCAAGGGCACGCTGCGTTTCCAGGCGGATGAGCCGATCCCCGCCGCGCTCGTGAAGAAGATCGTGAAGCTGCGGCTCGAGGAGAACGCGGCTCGCAGCCGATCCGGATGACGAAGACGCAGTACTACACGGCGACAAGCATCGACGGCTTCATTGCCGACGCGGACAACTCGCTCGACTGGCTGTTCGAGGCCTCGTCGAACGGTGACAAGGACGATCGGTTCGGGCGGTTCTTCGCAGACGTGGGCGCGTTCGCGATGGGCGCGACGACCTACGAGTGGGTCGTGGCGCACGACCGGTTGCTCGACGATCCGGGGAAGTGGCGGGACTACTACGGCGACACCCCGTGCTGGGTGTTCACGCACCGGGATCTGCCCCCGATCCCCGGCGCCTCGCTCTCCTTCGTCCACGGCGACGTGGCCCCCGTCCACGAGCAGATGGTCGCGGCCGCGGCCGGCCGGAACGTCTGGCTCGTCGGCGGCGGCGAGCTGGTCGGGCGGTTCGCCGACCAAGGGCTGCTCGAAGAGATCCTGCTCGGCGTCGCGCCCATGATGCTCGGTGCCGGCGCGCCGCTCCTTCCGCGACGCCTCGGTCCCCACGGACTGACGCTCGAGGGCGTCGACCACGACGAGCGCTTCGTCTTCCTGAGGTATGGCCTGACACCCCACGTCGACTGAGCCCGCCTCTGTCCGTCGGACTACGCTTCGACGCGTATGACCGTCTGTCCGGCATGCGGAGCCGAGAACCGCGAAGGTGCGAGGTTCTGTGACGCCTGCGGCTCCTCCCTGGAGGCGCCGGAGCCGGGTGGCTCCCGACGGACCGTGACCGTCCTGTTCTCGGACATCACGGGGTCCACGGAGCTGAGTCATCGCCTCGATCCGGAGCTGTTCTCCGAGATCCTCGGGCGGTACTTCGAGTCGGTGCGGACCGTGATCGAGCGGCACGGCGGCACCGTGGAGAAATTCATCGGGGATGCGGTGATGGCCGTCTTCGGCGTCCCTCATATCCACGAGGACGACGCGTTGCGAGCGGTCCGAGCCGCGGGCGAGATCGCCGACGCGCTCTCGGCCCTGAACGACGAGCTGGCAGGCATGCAGGGCGTTCGCATCCAGACCCGGACCGGCGTCAACACGGGCGAGGTGATGGTGGGAGACCCCTCGACCGGGGACACCCTCGTCACCGGTGTGGCCGCGAACGTGGCGGCTCGGCTGGAGCAGGTCGCGCAGCCGGGAGACGTGTTGATCGGCCCGGAGACGCACCGTTTGGTGCGTGACGCGGTCCTGGCGGAACCCCTCGAGCCGTTGACGTTGAAGGGCGTGCCCGAACCGGTCGTCGCCCATCGCGTCCTGAAGGTCGACCCCGAAGCGACCGGGTTCGCTCGCCGGCTCGACGCGCCGATGGTTGGTCGCGAACGCGAGCTCGCGCTCCTCCGCGACGCGTTCGACCGTGCGATCTCCGACGATGCATGCCAGCTCTTCACGGTCCTCGGGATCGGTGGGGTCGGGAAGTCTCGCTTGCTCGCCGCTTTCCTCGACGGACTGCCGGAAGGCGTCATGGCACTCCGCGGGCGATGCCTGCCCTATGGAGACGGGATCACCTTCTGGCCCGTGATCGAGGCCGTCGGACAGGCGGCGGGGCTCACGGGTGTGGAGGAGGCGGATGAAGCGTTGGCGAAGCTCTCGGCGCTGATCTCGGACGACGAGCATGCCGACCGGATCGCCCGGCAGCTCGCGCAGATCCTGGGACTGGCCGGCGGAGAGGCGGCGCCCGAGGAAACGCTCTGGGCGATCCGTCGGTTCTTGGAAGGGGTCGCCCGACGCCGGCCAGTCGCGTTCGTGATCGACGACGTCCAGTGGGCCGAGCCCACGATGCTCGATCTGATCGAGTACCTCGCGGATTGGGTCGTCGATACGCCGCTCCTGATCGCCTGCATGGCGCGGCCGGAGCTCCTCGAGGCGCGGCCCGCGTGGGGCGGCGGGAAGCTCAACGCGACGTCGATCAACCTGGAACCGCTCTCGGCGTCGGAATGCGGGATGCTGGTCGCGAACCTGCTGGCGATCGACACCGTCGATCCCGTCGTTCGGGAGCGGGTCGCGGCCGCCGCGGAAGGGCATCCGTTATTCGCGGAGGAGATGCTCGCGATGCTCGTCGACGACGGACGGGTCGTTCGCGAGGGTTCCGAGTGGGTGGCGGTCGGCGATCTCGGCGATCTGTCGGTCCCGCCTACGACGTCCGCGCTCCTCGCGGCTCGGATCGATCGGCTCGGCCGCGGTGAACGCGCGACGCTCGAGCGCGCGTCGGTCATGGGCCAGCTCTTCTACCGGGAAGCGCTCGATGCGCTCGTCGACGAGGCTTCGGCCGACCTCGCATCGCTCGTCCGCAAGCAGTTCGTTCGACCCGAACGATCCGATGTTCCCGGTATGGAAGCGATGGCCTTCCGACACCTGATGATCCGCGACGCGGCGTACGAGGGGATGCCGAAGGCGCTCCGCGCCGATCTCCACGAGCGGTTCGCCGATTGGCTCGAGGCGCGGGCGCCCGAGCAGGAAGAGCTGATCGGCTATCACCTCGAGCAGGCGCAGCGGTACGTCGTCGAACTGGGCGGCGACGCCGAGCATCAGCAGAGGCTCGCCCAACAGGCGGCCGGGCACCTGCGGGCTGCTGGGCAGCGGGCGTAC
>DATAEV010000139.1:0-2045 GCA_036257875.1 Actinomycetota bacterium
CGAGCGACGCGCGAGGCGCAGGCGTACTTCGGCCGCCCCGAGGTGTTCCTCGAGCGGTACATCGACCGCGCGCACCACGTCGAGGCGCAGGTGTTCGCGGACACCAGAGGGAACGTGTTCTTCCTGGGCGAGCGCGACTGCTCGGTCCAGCGACGCCACCAGAAGCTGATCGAGGAGACGCCTTCGCCGGTGGTCGACGCCGACCTGCGATCGCGGATCGGCGAGGCCGCGATGGCGCTGACGAAGGAGGCCGGTTACGTGAACGCCGGCACCGTCGAGTGCATCCTCGACGAGGACGGCAGCTTCTACTTCCTGGAGATGAACACGCGGCTGCAGGTCGAGCACACGGTGACCGAGATGGTGACGGGCCTCGACCTCGTGGCCCTCCAGATCCGCGTCGCGCTCGGCGAGAAGCTCGACCTCTCGGACGTCAGGCCGACGGGACACGCGATCCAGTGCCGGATCAACGCGGAGGACCCGGCCCGCAATTTCCTGCCGGGGCCGGGGCGCATCACGGCATATCGAGAGCCATCCGGGCCGTTCGTGAGGGTGGACTCGGCCGTGCGCGCGGGGCGGGAGATCCCGGCCGACTATGACTCGATGTTCGCCAAGGTCATCGTCTCGGCGGAGAACCGTGTCCGGGCGATCGCGCGGATGGACCGCGCGCTCTCCGAGTTCCAGGTCGAGGGTGTCCCGACGACGATCCCGCTGCACCGGTGGATCCTCGGCACGCGCGCGTTCTCCAAGTCGACGCACTCGACGACGTGGCTCGAGAAGGCGCTCCGCGACGCCGAGCTCCCCGAGGCCGGCACGCCGACGCCACCGCCCTCCGACACGCGGCAGCCGGTCCCGGCCGAGCTCCTGCTCGAGGTGGACGGGCGCCGGGTGCCCGTCCGGATCTTCGATCAGCGGCGCGACACCGCCCCGAAGGTGCCTTCGCGTCACTCCGCCCACGGAGGCGACCACGTGCACAGCGTCATCGCGGCGCCGATGCAGGGCACGATCCTGCGGGTGCTCGTCGAGCCAGGTCAGGAGATCCAGGCAGGCGACGTGGTCTGCATCCTCGAAGCGATGAAGATGGAGAACGCGATCCCGGCCCCGCGCGAGGGCGTCGTCACCGAGATCCCGGTGCAGGCGGGGCAGAACGTCCAGCCCGGGGACCCGCTCGTCGAGCTGGACTGACCCTCCGTTGGGCCTTCGGCGGGGCCGCGGCGCGGACGTGGTCCCGACCGAGATCAGTCCCGAAGGTGCGTTCGCGGGTCGGGTGCTGGCCCTGACGCTGCTCGTCTCCGCCGTCGCGTTGATCGGGGTGTCGTGGGACGACATCTGGCGCGTCTGCAACGCGGTGTCGGGCCCCTGCGTCGAGCGATCGGCGGGCGCGATCATCCTCTCGATGTGCTCGCTGGCCGCGATCGTGTGGGGCGTGGGGATCCTGGTCCGTATCCCGCGTCGGCCCGTCGAACCCGATGGGAGCTCGCGCTACGTCCTGGCGCTCGGCGCCCTCCTCTCGCTCGGGTGCATCTTCGTCGCGGGGAGGATCCCGGCCTTCACCTGCGCTCGCGGACGTTTCGACGACGTCCTCGTCCTGTGCATGCATCCCCCGTCGACCTCGGAGCCGATGAGCTGGCTGCTCCTGAAGAAGGCGGTCGTCGTGCTCGGCCTGCTGGGCGGGCTCGTCGTGTCGGTGCGACCACGGAACGTCAAGGTGACGGCACCCGTGGCCGTCGCCGTGTGGGGCGCCGGGTTCGGTTGGTTGATCGTCGACACGATGGCGTGAGGCAAACGCGAAGCCGAGGGCGCGAGTCTCGACGTCGCGCTAGGCGCCGGGAGCCCCCCACGCGTCGCGTCCGGTGATCCGGAACCCGGCCTCGCGGATCTTGTAGGAGCGGTTGATCGAGATCAGTAGCGCGGTGAGCGGCTCGAGCGTCCGCGCCTGCGTGAGGTCGCCGGCGTCCACCCAGCGCAGGTTGGGGATCTGGTCGACCAGGCCGCCGACGACAGCCTTCGCCTCCGTGTCGGTCCCGCAGACCAAGACGTCGCTCTCC
>DATAEV010000149.1:0-5450 GCA_036257875.1 Actinomycetota bacterium
CGTGGCTGTCACCGGCTCGAACGGCAAGACGACGACCGTTCGGATGATCTCCCACATCATGAAGGGAAAGGGGCACAAGGTCGGCCTGACCTCGACCGACGGGATCTACATCGATGAGCGCCTCACCCAGAAGGTGGACGCGAGCGGCCCCCGATCCGCTCAGAAGGTCTTGCAGAACCCGCGCGTGGATCTGGCCGTGTTCGAGGTGGCCCGGGGCGGCATCTTGCGTGAAGGACTGGGGTACGGGCGCAACGACGTCGCCGTCGTCTTGAACGTGACGGGCGATCACCTCGGGCTTGGGGAGATCGACACGATGGAGCAGCTGGCCGCGGTCAAGCAGGTCATCGTCGAAGCGGTCCCTCGCGACGGCTATGCAGTCTTGAACGCGGACGATCCGCTCGTGGCCGGGATGCGAAGACACTGTTCCGGGAACGTCATCTTCTTCTCGGTGGAAAGGGAGAACAAGCTGGTCGAGCGGTGGGTACGCCGCGGAGGCAAGGCCGTGGTCCTCGAACAGGATCGGCAAGGCGAGCTCATGGTGATCCGTGACGGTCGCCGAACGATGCCGATCGGCCACACCCATCTCTTCCCGGCGACGTTCGATGGACGCGCGCGCATGAACGTCCAGAACGCGCTGGCCGCCGCCGCGGCCGCTCACGCGGCGGGGGCGCATCTCCACGACATCAGGCACGGACTCCGGACGTTCGCAACGTCTTATTTCCAATCGCCGGGCCGGATGAACCTGTTCGAGCTCTCCGGCGTGAAGGTCCTGCTCGACTACGCGCACAATGCGGCGGGACTCCAGGCGGTCGGGGACTTCGTCGAACAGATGACGTCCTCCACCGTGCGTGATCACGCGCCCCCTGGGTTCGCGTCGTGGACGGCGAACCTCCGCGTCGCCGTGATCGCGACCGCTGGGGACAGGCGCGACGACGACATGCGTGAGCTCGGTCGGGTGGCCGCTCACTACTTCGACGACGTGATCATCAGGGAGGACGTGAACACGCGCGGACGGGAACGGGGCGAAGTGGCCGCCATCGTCCTCGAGGGTGTGCGGGCGGCTCAGGCAGGCGGCGCGCGCGCGGGAAGCGCGGAGATCGTGACGGACGAGATGACGGCCGCGCGCCGAGCCCTGGATCGGAGCCGCCCCGGTGATCTGGTGCTGCTCTGTGTGGATCACGCTTCCCAGGTCTGGGAGGAGCTCGAAGCTCGACGTTCGAGCGGGACGTCCCCGGTCACGACCTGACGCGGAACCTCAGCGACGCGCCCGTTCCACCAGCCGGCGAACGGTGCTCGGGTCGGCGCGGACCGCGCCGCGACGCTCCAGCAGGTCGAACACCTCCGAGCGCTGGCCGAGAGCGGTGAGTCCGATCACATCCCGGGGGTTCGAGGTGTCGATCATGAACGTCAGGGCATCGACCTCGTCGGGGAACGCGGGGACGTCCGTCGCCCCGGCGTCTTCCGCGCCCGCGCGCAGGCGCGCCACGACGTCGTCGGGGTCCCGGCCCCGGAGGTAGCCGGGAAGTTCCGCCACGACGACGTGGTCGGCTCCGCGCGCCGCCCGATAGCCGAGCGCGTGAAGGATGTCGTCCTGCCGGTCGCCGGCCGCGCAGAAGGCGAGCCAGATCTGGCCGCCTCGCGAACGGAGACCGGCGAGGATCTCGGTCAGCCCCACCATCCCCGCCTCGTTATGCGCGTAGTCAACGACCACGACCCGATCGTCGAGCGTGAACACGTTCGCGCGTCCCGGGTTGGTCGTGGACCCCTGGACGAAACTCCGGAGCCCCTGGACGATCGCCTGCTCCGGCAGGCCGATCCCGAGCGCCGCCGCCGTGGCCGCCATCGCGTTCTGCACGTGGTGTGTCGCGATACCGGCCAACGCGACCGGGAGCTCCTTCAGAGCCACGAGCCGGCGGACCGCGCTTCCCTTCCCGAAGATGACCAGCCAGCCGTCGAGCACCGTGATGGCCCTCCCGCCTTCCGAAAGGGCTTCACGGATCGCGGGATGGGATGGGTTGGTGGAGAAGAGGAACGGGCGCCCACGCGCTCCCTTCCGCATCGTCAGGACCCGTGGGTCGTCCGCGTTCAACACGACCCATCCATCTGGACGCGTGATCCGCGTGATCGCGGCCTTCACCTCGGCGAGCTCATCGAGCGTGCGGATCCCGACGAGCCCCAGGTGATCGGTCGACACATTGGTGACGACGGCCACGTCGTTGTGCATCGTGCCGATGCCGCGGAGGAGAACCCCGCCGCGGGCCGTTTCCAGGACGGCGACGTCCACGCCCGGCTGCGAGAGCGCGATACCCGCGCCGGCGAACCCCGAGTAGTCCCCGGCTTCCACCAGCTCGTCGTCGCGATAGACGCCGTCCGTCGAGGAATACGCGACGCTGCCGCCGGCAGCCCGCACGAGGTGGGCGAGCAGGCGGACGGTCGTGGTCTTGCCGTTCGTCCCGGTCACCGCGATGACGGGGATCGTCGGTTCCGGCACCGAGGGGACCTCACCGGGTGGCTGGGCGAGGACGCGAACCGCGGCATCTGCTGCGATCCTCGAGAGTGACCGTCGCGTGACGAGGAGGTCCGACAGGACGCCGGGCACCTCGCGTGCCAGTGCCTCAGCCGTTCCTCGCTGCCGCCACGGGAAGGCGATGACGATCTGGTCTGCCTCGGGGCCGGGCCGGCCCCGGATGGCGAGCCGTGCGCCCGCTGCGTGGGCGACCTGTCGGGTCACGTGCGCGCCGATCCTCGCCGTGAAGCGATGTCGTTGTTGGGTCCCGGGCTCTCCGGGGAGGAGCGTCGCCGGTGCGCCCATCTCCACGGTCATCCGCTCGAGCCGCGGAGTCGTGGCCCGAAGCCATCCAGGGATGGCCACGGTCAGCTTGATCGCCGGACGCGGGAAGTACAGGTTCGGACCATCGAGCGTTCGGAGCTCCACAAGTTCCGAATACGTCGGCACGATGCTCGCCTGCTAGTCCTCTTCCTTCCGCTTCCGCTGCTCGATCCGAGACCGGCCCAGGCCGGTCAACGAATAGGTCCCGGATGTCTCGCGTCCGCCCGGCTCGCTCTCCGCGAGCAGGCCCTCGGACACGAGCTGCTTGAGGATCTCCCGGGCACGAGCGCCGTCTGGTTCGAGAGAGGTTGACTTCAGGGCCTCCCTCGCTGGGATCGGGTTCTCAGAGCCGGAGGCGAGCCGTCCGAACGCCTCGAGCACTTCAACGACCGCCGGATCGAATCGTGGCCCCATGCGCGTGGCTCCCAGGCTCAAGCTCGCTTGCCGTCGAGCTCCTGCAGCAGGTCATGAGCGGCGAGCTCGACCTCCTTGTGGCGCCACTCGGCGGCGCGGTACTGGCAGGCGATCAGCCCCGTTCGATGGACACGACGGAAGTCCCCATAGACGAACCCGTACCTGGCCTTGGTGTCGTCGCTCGCACCCTCGGTGAGCCCGAGGTACCACTCGCCGAACTTGTCCCAGGAGTGCGTCTCGAGGAAGGCGTTCTCGTCGTCGGCGCTCGGCTGAGCGTCGCCCCAATCGCTGTCGAGCACGTACTGATGAGCGTCGATGAGCTTTCGCGCATGCGTCACGGCGCGTCGATTGACCTCGTACGAAGCCATGCCCTCATTGTGTCAGCCTCGGTGTACCTTGTGCCGATGGGCGAGCCCGAGTCGATCATCTGCCCGATCTGCGGCAAAGGCACCCTGATCACGATCGACTTCGGCGAACAGCAGCCCGAAAGTCGTCAGGTCCAGACCTTCACGTGCGGCCACGAAGTGGAAGGTGCCCGGCTGCAGACCGCGGACGCCGAAGAGCTCGATGTGGAGCGGCGAACATCTGAAGAGACCGCGCAGCCCACCGACCCCGAGGAATAGCCGAGGTTGACCTACCACCTCGGGCGTCCGCAGGGGCAGAACAACGAAAGGAGCCGTCCGAAGACGGCTCCTTTCGCTTGTGAAGATCCGTCATCTCTTCCACGTTCGGCTAGAGGTCCGACGCGGCCGAAGCGAGCGGCGAGCAGATCGAGAGCTGGAACGCTCAGGAGTGTCGGCTCGAAGCCCGAGAAGGACTGTGGGACAGCCAGGACGGGGGCGAACCCTTGGTGATTACTCTCCCGCCATTGATGGGCTCGTGTCCTGCGTTGAGTGTGCGCAGGTAGAAGCCCAACTGTCGCGATTCCTCTGAAGATGGAACCCGCTGCGACGGAGAGAAACCGACGTGATCGCCGGCGTCGCAGGACGTTCGAGCGAATGGTGCGAGTTTTCGATTCTCGTCTATCAGCCTCGCGTCGGCCCGCCGGGGCCAAAGGATCTGCTCGCGAAGGCTTGACTATCGAACGTATGTTCGATAAAGTTGACAGCCTCCTCCCCCGTGACCGAACGAGGTCGCGGTGCCCCGAACAGACACGTACAGCGACGTCGACCTGATCGATGCGGTCGACGAGTCGCATCAGCAAGCTTCCAGGATCCAGCGGGAGCTCCTCGGCTTCATCGCCGAGGTTGACCGCCGCGAACTTTGGCGTGGCTCGGGAGCGCGGGATATGGCTCATTGGCTCGCGATGCGCCAAGGGATCTCCCAATGGAAGGCGCGGCGCTGGATCGCCGCAGGCCATGCGCTCGAGCACCTGACCGATCTGGCTCGGGCTCTCTCCTCAGGAGAGCTCGGCATCGACAAGGTGGTCGAGCTTGCCCGGTTCGCGACCTTCGAGTCGGAGGCCGGCTTGGTCTCGTGGGCCAGATACGTGTCGACAGCGGCCGTTCGACGGCGCGCGGATCTCGAGGTGCGCAGAACGATCGAGGACGTTCGTGACGCCGAGCATGCTCGGTTCCTCAACTGGTGGTGGTTGGACGACGGGAACCGCTTCGGGCTCGAGGCGGAACTGCCCACGTCCCAGGGAGCGATCGTGGCCCGCGCGCTCCAACGCATGAGCGACTCGATCCCGCTGATGCCTGGCGAGGATGACCCCGCGTTCGCCTCAGCACGCCGAGCCGACGCACTGGTTGCCTTGTGCTCCAATCGGATCGCGATCGACGCCGACCCGGATCGTGCGACCGTCGTCGTTCACGCTCGGCTCGGCGATCTGGTCGGAACCGAGGGCGCAGCCGAGGTCGAGGGTGGCGGATGGATCCATCCAGAGACCGCACGCCGCCTGCTCTGTGACGCGCGCGTCCAGACGGTGCTGGAGGACGGAGACGGCGAACCGGTTCGACTCGGACGACTGACTCGGGATCCGACGCCGGCCATGATGCGTCAGCTCCGCTACCGAGACGTCGAGTGCCGGTTCCCCGGCCGCGGAGCGCGCAGGTTCACACAGGCCCACCACGTCGTGTGGTGGAAAGAAGGCGGCACCACCGATCTGGACAACCTCGTACTGGTGTGCTTCTTCCATCACAAGCTGGTCCACGAGGACGGATGGTCGCTGCAGCGCGGGGACGACGGCTCGATCGATTGGCGCAAG
>DATAEV010000183.1:0-4816 GCA_036257875.1 Actinomycetota bacterium
GGGCGTCCCTCGAGGAACACGAGGGACGCCCCCCCGCCGGTCGAGAGGTGATCGAACGAGCCCTCCAGCCCGGCCTGTCGGACGGCGGCGATGGAATCGCCGCCGCCGACCACGCTGTAGGTGTTCGCGCGCGCGATCGCGAGCGCGACCCCGCGGGTGCCGCCGCTGAACGGCTCCAGCTCGAAGACGCCCATCGGACCGTTCCACAGGACGGTCTTCGCGTCCGCGATGACGCGCGCGAACGCGTCGACGGTCGCCGGACCGATGTCCAACCCCATCACGTCATCCGGGATCTCGCGTGCGGGCACCGTCGTGTGTGGGGCGTCGAGCGCCGGCTCCGCCGCCGCCACGACGTCGGTCGGCAGTTCGATCCGCACTCCCGCACCCTCCGCCTTTCGGAGGATGCCGCGGACCTCCTCCACCCGGTCCTCCTCGACGCGCGATCGGCCGACCGACGCCCCGTCGGCTGCGAGCAGCGTGAACGCCATGGCCCCGCCGATCAGGATGTGATCGACGCGCTGGAGCAACGCGTCGATCACGCCGAGCTTGTCCGAGACCTTCGCTCCGCCGAGGACGGCCACGTACGGCCGCTCCGGCCCCTCGAGCAGCCTGCCGAGGATCTCGACCTCCTTCTGGAGGAGCCGTCCGGCGACCGCCGGACGTCCGCTCGCGAGCATCAGCTCCGGGAGGGCGACGACGGAGGCGTGCGCTCGGTGCGCGGCTCCGAACGCGTCGTTCACGTACGCGTCGGCGAGCTCCGCGAGCGTGCCCGCGAAACGCGGATCGTTCGCTTCCTCGCCCGGATCGAACCGCACGTTCTCGAGCATCGCGAGCTCCCCGGGGCCGAGGCGTGCGACCGCATCGATCGTGGCCGACTCCTCCGGCATGCCGAGCGCCCGGACCGGGGCACGGCCGGCGAGCAGTCCCGTGAGAGCATCCGCGACGACCCGCGTGCGTAGCTCGTCTTTCGGCACGCCGTTCGGCCGGCCGAGATGCGTCGCGAAGACGAGCGCCGCTCCCCGTTCCCGGAGTTCGTCGATCGTCGGGACCGAGGCGGCGATCCGGCTGTCGTCGGCGACAGAGCCGTCGGCGGCGAGTGGCACGTTGAGGTCGACCCGGAGGAACACCCGCATCCCGGCGACGTCGCCGAGCTCGTCGAGCGTGCGGAGCCTGCCGGCCGTCACCGCTTCGACGCGACGATCTCGACCAGATCGATGAGCCGGTTGGAGTAGCCCCACTCGTTGTCGTACCACCCCATCACCTTCACGAGGCTGCCCAACGCCATCGTGAGGGGGGCGTCGAAGGTACACGAGGCCGAGGACCCGACGATGTCCGAGGACACGATCTGCTCCTCGGAGTAGACCAGCAGGCCGTCGGAGAGCGGACCGGACTCGGACGCCGCGCGGAAGGCCTCGTTGACCTGCGCGACCGTCACGTCGCGTCCGAGGATCGCCGTGAAGTCGGTGATGGATCCGTCGGCCACGGGGACGCGGAACGCGTGTCCGTCGAGGCGTCCCTTCATCGCTTCCAGCACGAGGCTGGTGGCGCGGGCCGCACCCGTGCTCGATGGGATGATGTTCAGCGCGGCCGCGCGTGCTTCGCGGAGGTCCTTGGACGGCCCGTCCACCAACGCCTGCGCCCCGGTGTACGCGTGGACGGTGGTCATCAACCCCTTTTCGACACCGAAGGCATCGTCGAGCACCTTCACCATCGGGACGAAGCAGTTCGTCGTGCACGACGCGTTCGAGATCACCTTGTGACGGTCCGGGTCGAAGGTGTCGTCGTTCACCCCGACCACGAACGTGCCGTCCACGTCCTTGCCCGGCGCAGAGATGATGACGGTCGGCGCCCCGGCCTCCAGGTGCTGCGCCGCCTTATCCCTGCTGGTGAACAGTCCCGTCGACTCCACCACGACGTCGACGCCGAGCTCGCCCCACGGCAGGGCCGTCGGATCGCGCTCCGCGAGGATCTTGAGCGTGTCCCCGTCGACCTTGATGCCGTCACCGACGAGCTCCACGTCCCCGTCGTACGTGCCGAGGATCGTGTCGTACTTCAAGAGGTGGGCCATCAGCTCGACCGACAGCAGGTCGTTGGCCGCCACGAAGTCGATTTCCGCGCCACGTTCCTTCGCGGCGCGGAAGAAGTTGCGACCGATCCTCCCGAACCCGTTGATGCCGACCTTGATCGTCATGGGATCCTCCCTCGCGCGTGAGGAACCCATGCTAGCGATTCGCCCCGAGACCGGTTCCGGCCTTTCAGCCTCTGTCCACGTCTCGGTGCACGACCACCACGGGGAGGCCGCGATCGCGGAAATACCTGCCGAGGGCTTCGGCAACCACGACCGACCGATGATGGCCCCCCGTGCACCCGATCGAGACGGTGAGGTACGACTTCCCTTCGGCGATGAAGCCGGGAACGGTCGCGTCCAGGAGGGCGGTGACTCGCTCGAGGAAGGTGTCGTACGCGTCCTGTGCCTCCACGTACTCAATGACCCGCGGGTCGGTCCCGGGCAGTGCGCGGAGCTCGGGGACCCAGTGCGGATTCGGGAGGAACCGGACGTCGAGCTGCATGTCGGCGTCCCGGGGCGCCCCGAACTTGAACCCGAAGGACACGACGGCGACCTGGATCCCCTCCTCCGGGGGCGCGTCGGCGAAGGACTCCCGGACCCGGTCGCGGAGCTCGTGTGGGGTGAGTCCCGACGTGTCGATCACCAGATCCGCCTGGCCCCGTAGCTCGCCCAGGATGTGCCGCTCTTTCCTGATGCCCTCCACCACCCGGTCGGCGGGCGCGAGCGGGTGCCGCCGCCTCGTCGCCTCGTACCGGTTCACCAGGTCGTCGTCCGACGCTTCCAGGAAGACGATGCGGTAGTCGGCGTGCAGCTTCTTCAACTCCTCCAACGCTTTGGACAGCTCGCTGAAGAACACGCCGCCCCGCGCGTCGACGACGATCGCGACCCGAGCCGGTCCCCCGGGGCGCGTGGTGAGCTCGGCCATCTTCGGGAGCAACGCGGGCGGGAGGTTGTCGACGACGAAGTACCCGAGGTCTTCGAGGCAGTGCGCCGCCTCCGAGCGGCCGGCCCCGGAGAGGCCGGTGATGATCGTGAACCCGGTGACGGGAACCACCTCATCCAGCTCGCTCACGCCGTCGCCCTCCGATCCGCCGTCGGCTGCGCGTGCAGGCGCTCGGAGATCGCGGCGGCGAGGTCGGGCCCGATCCCGGGCGTCTCCGCGATCTCCTCGGGGGTGGCTTCCCGCAGCCGGGCCAGCGACCCGAACCGCTTGAGCAACGACTTCTTGCGAGCCGGTCCGACCCCAGCGATGTCGTCGAGGGGGGAATGGAACGCGCGCTTCTCCCGGGTCTGGCGATGGAACCGCACGGCCGTCCGGTGGGCTTCGTCACGGATGTGCTGCAGGACGAACAGCGCCTCCGACCCGCGCGGGATCATCAACGGGTCCGGGCGGTCCGGGAAGTAGATCTCCTCGAGCCGCTTCGCCAGACCGATGTGCGGGATCGACAGGCCGAGGTCCTCGAGTACCCGGGTCGCCTGCGCGAGCTGTCCGCGCCCGCCATCGACGACCACGAGGGCCGGCGGGTAGGAGAACCGACGGGCGCGGCCATCCTTCGGTCGGTTCTGCTCGTCCAACAGCCGCGTGAACCGCCGGCGAAGCATCTCGTCCATCGAAGCGAAGTCATCCTGTCCGACCACACCTTTGATCGTGAACTTCCGGTAGTCCTGGCGCTTGGGCAATCCGTCCTCGAACACCACCATCGACCCGACCTTGTCGGTCGGTCCGAGGTTGGAGATGTCGTAGGCCTCGATCCGGAGCGGCGCTTGCTGGAGGCCGAGCTGATCCGCCAGCTCCGTGAGCGCGCGTGAACGCGCCCCGAAGTCCGAGGCACGGCGGAGCTTGTGTCGGTGGAAGGCCTCCTCGGCGTTGCGCGTCACGACCTCCAGGAGCTTCCGCTTCGCGCCTCGTTCGGGAACGGCGATCCGGACGGGGCCGCCGCGCCGGCCGGTCAGCCACGTCTCCAGGAGGTCGCGATCGGCCGGCGCGGCGGCCACCAGCACGCGCGCCGGCACCTCTTGCCGCTCCATGTAGAGCTGCTCGAGGAACGACCCGATCAGCTGGGACCGGTCGAGCTCCTCGACGCGATCGACCACCCAACCCTTGCGCCCGAGGACCCTTCCACGCCGGACGAAGAAGACCTGGAACGCCGCCTCAAGCTCGTCTTCGGCGAGCCCCACGACGTCCAGGTCCTGCGGCGGCGAGAGCACCATCTCCTGCTTCTCGAGCGCCCGCCGCGCGGCGAACAGCTGGTCGCGGAACCTCGCCGCCTGTTCGAACTCCTCGTGCTCGGATGCCGCCCGCATCTGCGTCTCGAGCCGCCGGAGGACCGGTCGCGTGGTTCCGGCGAGGAACTCAGCCATCGCGTCGACGTGCTCCCGGTAGCTCTCCTCGGTCGCGCCGGTGGTGGCGGGGACGCACGGCCCGGCGCACCTCCCGATGTCGTAATAGAGACACGGGCGTCCCGCGCGGGCGCGCTGATCGAAGAAAGCGTTCGAGCAGGTCCGGACCGGGAAGACCCGGGTGAGCGCGTCGAGGGTGTCGCGGATCGCCCAGGCGTGGCCGTACGGCCCGAAGTACCGGACGCCCTTGCGTTTCGCTCCCCGGAGCACCTGCGCCCGCGGCCACTTCTCCCCCACCGTGAGGGCCAGGTACGGGTAGGACTTGTCGTCGCGGTACCGGATGTTGAAGCGAGGCCGGTGGCGCTGGATCAGGTTGTACTCCAGCATCAGGGCGTCGACCTCGCCCGA
>DATAEV010000186.1:0-10567 GCA_036257875.1 Actinomycetota bacterium
AGATATGACACCAACAGATCGAGCCGCACGCAGAGCGCAACGCCTATCGCCGGCGAGACGAAGGCTCGTTGCCGCTTCGCTCCTGCTCGCCTTCGCCATGATGGCTGGGGCGTGCGATGCCGAAACACAAGCAGCCTCCGATCCGACGACCAGCGCGACAGGAGTAGCCGCTCCATCAGACGGAGCCGAGCAGGCGCTATCCATAGTCGGCGTCGGCTCCGGGATCGGGAAGGCGCTCACGGCTCCGCTCCGTGCCTCGGGGTTCGACGTCACGCTCGACGGGTCGGAGGTCACGTACACCGACGCCGACGAGAACGGGAACGATCAGGTCTTCGTGATGGACGTGGATGGTTCGCATCAGCGGCAACTCACGCATACCGAACTCGGAGTGACGAGAATGGGGAGCCCTCCCCAGTGGTCGCCCGATGGTTCGAGGATCGCGTACTGGATGTCGCTGCCGGCGAGCGGCGTCGAGATCTTCGTCGTCCGCGTCAGCGACGGTGTGTCGACCCGCGTCACCCATGAGCCGAAGGACGTCTACGAGGGGGGTTGGGCCTCCGATCGATCGTTCGTCTTCTCGATCAGCAACCCGAACTCCAACTACCCCCTGCTGGCCCGGTCGATCGAGCTCGAGACGGGGGAAACGACGACGATCGCGCGTGATGTCAGTACTCCCGAGGTGTCGCCAGACGGGACGCAGATCGCGTTCGATTCGTATTTCGGGCCCACAGGCGAGGCCTGGCTGTCGCTGATGAACGTCGACGGGAGGGGCCGGCGGAGGATCCGACAAGTGAGTTACAGCGGCAGCTTCCCGAGATGGTCGCCGGACAGCACGAAGATCGCGTACCTCGGGAGCACCGAGGAAGACGGCTCCGGCACGTACATCTTCGATCTCACAAGCGGTGAGACGCGATTCGTGACGGCCGGAACCGTCGAAAGCTGGATCGACGACGATCACATCCTGGTGAGCTAACCGGCCGAGTTGCCCAGAAACCCCGTCCCGCGGGGCCGGGGTTTTGGTCTTGGGACGCGGAGAGCCCTTCAGGCGCTTGGGATAGAGGGGAAGAGACACGGCCCACGTCATCTTGGTTGGGCTGGGCGAACGGGACCTGAGGCAAATCGGCGGGAGAGGGTTGGCTATGGAACACGATCTTGCCGTCGACCGCGTCGAGGACGATGAGCTCGCCGGCACGATGAACGCTGGACCGGCGTACGAGAGCTCACCCATCTTTCCGCCGCGATGCGACGCGGGGCGCGGCTAGGATGACCGCGTGACGGGTCTGCTCGAGCGCGACATCCTCGTGATCAGCCAGAGGGCCAAGCTGATCGAGATGTCCAACGAGTACCGGATCCTCGATCCGGAGGGTGAAGAGGTCGGTGCGATCCGCGAGCAGGGTCAGTCGAGATCGAAGAAGCTGCTCCGCTTCGTCAGCGACGTCGATCAGTTCCTGACGCACCGCCTTTCCGTCTATGAGGCCGACGGCACGAAGCTGCTCGAGATCGTCCGGCCGGCCAAGATCTTCAAGTCCACGTTGCAGATCCGCGATGCGGGCGGGGCGGATCGCGGAGCGATCGTCCAGGAGAACGTCATCGGCAAGAAGCAGTTCGCGCTCCGCGGACCCGGAGGCGAACGGCTCGGGTCGATCGACGCAGAGAACTGGCGGTCGTGGGATTTCGCGATCCACGACGCAGACGGGACGGAGATCGCGCGCGCGACCAAGAAGTGGGCCGGCTTCTTGCGCGAAGGGTTCACGACGGCCGATCATTACGTCCTCGAGATCACCGGCCCAACGTCCCCCGACTTGCGATTCTTGCTCGTCGCATCGGCAGCGGCTCTCGACACAGCACTCAAGCAGGACGATTCCGGAGGGTGGGGCTTCGGCGGCATCGATCTGACCGACCTCATCCCTTGATCCGGGCCGCCATGGGTCGAGATGCAGCGGCGCGTTGGGCGCTCGTCGCCCTCTCGGTTGCAGGTCCAGGGCACCTGTTCATCGCATCGTTTCATGGCCGACGGTCACAGCGTCGGTTTGACGCTGGTTCCTCTTCGGGGCAAACCTAGACATGCTGCCCGGACGGGTACGGAATCCCCGTCCAAGCGTGAAGGCTCTCGATCAGGGGTTCGGTTCGGGAGCCTTTCGCTTGGGCCTTCTGGGGTGCCCGGACTCGGCGTTGCGCGAAGAGCAGACTCAGGAAGCCGTCCGTCACAGCCGAACGGATGACCATGCGTCGACGCTGCTGCTCTGCACCAGGATTCGCGTAGACGGCTTCGGAAACCTGTCCAAGGTCAGATCCGTCGTCTCCTCCACGAGCTTGTCGAACTCCTCGCGCTTCATCAGCCGATCTCCTGGTCTTGACGACGTGTTGGATCTCCTCCCTACTCCGTGGTTGCCGTGCCCCGAGCGGATGGTTCCCGCCTAGGGATCATGGATCGGCCCTTGTAGTGAACGCCGATGCAAGCTGAGTCATCCGACCGTCAGACGGGATCAGACGAACGTGCAAGGATTGATTTGAGCATCCGACCGTCTCATGGGTGGTCCTTCCATGAACAGACCGCCAAGGGCAGCAGGGCCTGCGGAACGCGTCGTGGTCGTGCCGGAGGTGCACCGTCGTCAGCGCCGGCCCACGGGCGCGCCGCCGCCGCTGCCTAAGAAGATCGGTTTGACGGGCATGCTCTGGCTCGCGGCCGTGCTCGTCATCGTGGTTTCGGGCGTCGTCTGGCTCCACGTCACGACCGGGCCGCTCGACCATTTCGACGCGCCGATCATCCGGTTCGTCACCTCGGCGCGGACCTCGTGGCTGAACTCGCTGACCAACACGCTCAACTCGGTCGGATCGAAGTGGGGGCTGGCGATCTTGGGGCTCCTCGCGGTGGCGCTCACGGCCGCCTTCCGTCGATGGAGGCATCTAGTGGTCTTCCTCGTGAGCCTCGCCGTGCTCGAGATCGTCCTTCCCGGCCTGTACATCACGGCCGCTCGCCCACGTCCCTACAGCGTCACTGCGATCGGCCAGTGGGAGGGGTTCTCGTCGCCCTCGCAGCCGGTCGCGGCGGTCGCCGCCGTGTTGATGGGGTTCATCTACATGCTGGTGGTTCCTGGCCGCTCGCGGTGGTACGCGAAGCTCGCGATCATCGCCTTCCTCGCCGGGGTGTCGCTCGATCGGATCTATCTCGGCATCAATCACCCCACGGACCTGGTGTTCGCAGTCATCCTCGGCGTTGCGATCCCGGTCACACTCTTCCGTGCGTTCACCCCGACCGACATCTTCCCGGTGGCGTACGGGCATCGTGGGAAGTCGGCGCATCTCGATGTCAGCGGCAGGCGTGGCGAGGCGATCAAGCAGGCCATGCAGGAGCAGCTCGGGTTCACGATCGTCGAGATGAAGCTCGTCGGGCTCGAAGGCTCAGGTGGGTCGACACCGCTGAAGCTCCGGGTTTCCGATGAGCATGGGGTCGAGCGGTGGGTGTTCGCGAAGCTGTACGCGAAGAACCACGTGCGGGCCGACCGCTGGTACAAGCTCGGCCGGCTGATGCTCTATGGGCGGCTCGAGGACGAGACGCCGTTCAAGACGGTCCGCCGATTCGTCGAGTACGAGGACTACACGCTGCGGCTCCTGGGGGAGTACGGGTTCCCGACACCGTCGCCGCTCGGCATCGTCGAGATCACCCCCGAGAGTGAATACCTCATCGCGATGGAGTTCTTCGATCGAGCAGAGGAGATCGGTGACGCCGATATCGATGAGCAGGTCATCGACGAGGGGCTCGCGATGATCCGGCGGATGTGGGACGTGGGCCTGGCACACCGTGACATCAAGCCGGCGAATCTGATGGTGCAAGATGGGCACCTCCGGTTGATCGATGTCTTCTTCGTGCAGGTCCGGCCGTCCCCGTGGCGGCAAGCCGTAGACCTCGGGAACATGATGCTGGTGCTCGCGCTCCGCTCGGATGCGCAGACCGTGTACGACAAGGCTCTGGCGTATTTCACCCCCGAAGAGCTGTCTGAAGCATTCGCCGCGACACGCGGCGTTGCGAGCCCGACGCAGCTCCGGAACTTCATGAAGCGCGATGGACGCGACCTGCTCGAACAGTTCCGATCGCTCGTCCCGGAGCGTCGTCCCGTCACGATCCAACGCTGGAGCCTGAGGCGGATCGGGACGATCCTGCTCACCTTGATCGTGGTGTTGGCCGCCGGCGCCTTCAGCATCTCGCTGTTCTTCCCGAGCCGAGGCGATGTATCGATCCCCTCCTGCGACGCGAATCGGACCATGATCGTGATGGCGCAGGCTGTACCCACTGCCGAACAGCTGCCGTGCATCCGATCCCTTCCATTGGGATGGAGCCTCACGGGCGCCACGATCGTGCGCGGCAGAGCGACGTTCGAGTTGCTGGTCATGAGCGGAGGAGGGGGAGGCGGCACGGGCGTCCAATTGCAGCTGGGCTCGGGCGACGCGAGCCCGGTCGTCGACGTGACCTTGACGCCGACCTGCCCCGCAACGACTGGTGACCCGAAGATCCAGACGATCGACGTCCCGGGCGCGTGTGTCACGTACCGTAGCTCGCTTCCGGCCGGCGTCGGACCGGTCCCATCCTTCGATCCAGGAGGCGGGTTGTCATACATCCCTCGATCGCAGCTCGTCACGTTCGTCGAGCAGGACGAAGACCTGACTCTTTGCGGCGCCGGCGCGCCGTGCCCGTGAGAGATCGGCCGGGCCGAGTGGGGCCGCCCACGGTCGGCCACCACACCCTCAGGGCTACGTGACCTCTCATAGCCCTTGAGATACGGCGCGTGCGTGATGACCTGACCGCGGAGCGCGTCCTACGTTCGAGGATGGACCATTCTAGAGGGGCCGAGCGCGGCCCCTCGAGAGAGGGGATGCCTATCGCGGAGCCTCTTCGCCCTCGCGCCAAGCGCCTGAGCACCTCGTCCGAACTCATCTCCAGGAAGGAGTCACATCCGTGGCGCGGATCCGTTCCAAGTCAGCTCATCTGATCGCCGTAGCCGTGGGGGCGGCCTTGGTCTTGATGCCGCTCCCTCCGCTCGTCGCGTCGGCGCACCTGTCGGCCGGTCGCGTCGCTCAACCCAAGATGTCCCAGCCTCGGCTCCAGCGGGTGGGCACCGCCAACGTTGGGCAGCTCGCAACGCAGGCCGCGGCCGGAGGGGGGCTCTCCAGCAACCTCGAGAGTGAAGCAGGGCCGTGGATCGACTTCGAACGGGAGGGCTCGGCGGTTCCCCATGGGGCTGGCGCCCCCGCCCCCGGGAACACGGCGGCCGTGGTCAACCAGAACCTGCTCGGCTGGGAAGGACTCACGCACGCGGATCAGCGCCTCGCAGGCGGAGGGAACCAGTTCAGCTTGGAGCCGCCGGACCAGGGCTTGTGCGTTGGCAACGTGAGTCCGAACGATCCTTCGTTCGGTCCCGAGGTCGTCGAGTCGGTGAACGACGCGCTCGTCTTCTACGATGCGGCCGGCGAGCAGTTCACGAACCCCATCACGATCTCGGAGTTCTACGGCCTGCCGCCGACGATCGACCGAACCACGGGGGCATTCGGACCGTTCATCTCCGACCCGAAGTGCTACTTCGATCCCGACACGCAGCGTTGGTTCTACACGGTCCTGGTCATCACGCAGGACCCCGTAACCGGCGCGCTCAAGGCGCCGGCCTTCGTCTACATCGCGGTCAGCACCTCCAGCGAGGCGCTCGGCAGCTACTTCATCTACCGGATCAACGCGACGGACCGGTCCCACCCGAACTGCCCGTGCTTCGGTGACCAGCCGCTGATCGGCGCGGACAAGTACGGGTTCTACGTCAGCACGGCCGAGTACGACCTCGCTCCGTTCGGTGGCAACTTCAACGGACCGCAGATCTATGCGATGAGCAAGCAGCGTCTCGAGAACGGGCATCTCGGTCGCGTCGTACACCTGTCGGGGATCACGCACACGATCGGTGATCGGACCACGGGGAGCGTGCAGCCCGCGGCGTCACCAGATGGCGTCTATGACACGAGCAAGAACGGGACCGAGTACTTCATGTCCGGGTTCGACTGCCTGGCGAGCCAGGCGTGCGCCATCGCACCCGATCCCTTCGACCAGGTCACGACGTGGGCGCTGATCCACACGAGGAGCCTGCGGACCGACGAGCCGAACCTCAAGCTCAGCAACATCGATCTCACGGTCGACCCGTACGTGACCCCCGTGGGCCAGCTCCAGAAGGATGGGCCCCGTCCGCTCGGGACGTCGGTCGGAGAACCCGTCCCCGATATCACCGCCAACGACAGCCGGATGAACCAGGTGGTGTTCGCGGATGGGCTCCTGTGGAGCGGGATCAACACGGCGGTGGACCCGGGGCCGCGGGACGGCATCGAGTACTTCGTCGTCGACCCGTCGGTCCTGGACAACGGCACCGTCGCCGCGAGCCTCCACACCCAGGGATACGTCGCGGTCGCGAACGCCTTCCTCTCGTTCCCCTCGGTGGGCGTTAACGGCGATGGGCAGGGCGTCATCGCGATGACGTTGATGGGCCCGAACGACTACCCATCCGCCGCTCAGATCGCGATCGATGCTGCGGGAACGAACGGTCCGGTGGAGATCGTCCGGCAGGGGTTCCGTCCGGAGGACGGGTTCACCTGCTACGAGGCCTTCATCGGACCGGGGACCATGTGCCGCTGGGGTGACTACAGCGCCTCGGTGGCCGGGTCCGACGGACGGATCTACTCCGCGACCGAGATGATCAGCGACGACTCGCGGACGTTCTTCGCGAACTGGAGCACCTTCATCTGGCCGACCACGCCCGGCGCATAAGGCAAACACCGTCCGCACGTTGGGGGCCGGGTCCCATCGGGACCCGGCCCCCACCCCCCGCCTCAGCGCGCTTGCGACTTGGTTTCAGCGATAGCCCGACGGAGAACGATCGGGAACACCGAGTCGAACTCGGCTCGGTCCTTCGGCGGGAGGTGGTCGCGCTGCCGCAGCCACGCGATCACGTGCGCGAAGATGCCGACGCGCATCGCGAGCTCGAACACGTCTTCGAGCCCGCGTCCCCACGGTTCCAGATAGGCGTCGCGCAGCCGCGCGAACCAGGGGTCATCCGGCTGGAGCTCGGTGACCTCCTCGAGGAACCGGAACGTGACGACGAGCGACGCGAATGGGTGCGAGATCGACGAATCGCCCCAGTCGAGCACGCGCAGGTGCCCGCCCTGCGCGTAGACGTTCGACATGTGCAGATCGTCGTGCTGAACCGTCTCTGGGACGTCGGCGGCGCCGAGCTCATCGCAGAGCTCTGCGAAGCGAGGCGCGAACGCGCGCAGCCGATCGATCTCCTCGGGGTCGAGCGGCAGCTCGCGCTGCAGGAGGTCGGCGTAGCGCGACGCCAGCGTCGCGACACGCAGGTCGGGAACACCGTGCGCCAGGTGGTCGTGCGTATGCGCGGCCTCGCCGCGTTGGAGCTCCGCGTAGCGCGGTACCACGGCGAGCCACGTCTCCGGCGGGTTGCCCAACGCTGCGATCGGGGTGCCCGCGTCTGCGAGGAGGAGCCATGCGCGCTCGTCGTCGTGAGCGAGCACCTCGGCGACGAGGTCGGGATGGCGCGTGAAGAGCTGCGCAGTGAGCCGGGGCTCGAATCCCTGCACCGGCCCGCATGCCTTGAACCACGCGACGCCCCCGGCGATCGGCACGCGAAGCACCGTCGCCCAGGGCCGCTCGTGCTCCGCTCTGATCGGGCCGACCGGCTCGACGTACGCGCGGATCCAGTCTTCGGCATCTGCGAGGTCCACGCGTCCACTATGCCGCTCAGCTCAACCCACGGTGGGCCTCCACGGATCGCCGGGTTCGCGATGAAGCCAGAGTGGGCGCTTGCCCATGCGGAGACACGTGCCTAGCCTTGGATGGATGAAGAGCGGGAGGGATCACCCGCCGCGGTCGGTGCCGGAACGGACGTCTCCGATGGCGACGGCTGTACAGGGTCGGAGACTAGACATCGTGCTCATGGTGTTGGGCGCAACGGTGCTGGTTGCTAGCGCCCTCCTCGCCCAACGCGGTGTCTACGGGTGGGAGGTCGCGATCTTCCAATCGGTCAACGGTCTTCCCGGCAGTCTTCGTCCGCTCCTTTGGGTGCTCAATCAATATGGGACCGCGATAACCATCCCCGTTGCCACCGTTATCGCTCTTGCCTTTCGTCGATGGGTCTTGGCCGCGGCGCTGGCGATTAGCGGGGTGACGGTTTACGTGCTGGCCAAGGTCATCAAGGGATACGTTGATCGAGGCCGTCCGTCGGCCCTCATCGAAAGTGTCGTGGAACGGGAGCCCTTCTCCCCGGAAAGCCTCGGCTACCCCTCAGGCCATGCGGCAGTGGCCTGGGCGATCACGATCATCGTATTGGCCTTCATGGGACGTCCGTGGCGAAGGGTCGCGATCGTGCTGGCGATCGTGGTTCCCGTCGTCCGGATGTACGTGGCGGCCCACTTGCCACTTGACCTGATCGGCGGGGCGGCACTGGGGGTCTTCGTGGCGTCAGCAGTGAGTCTGGTGCTCCGTGTCCCCAGACACGCCACGGCTGAAGACCCCTGACGGCCGACGAGCAACATCTCTGATCGTTCTTTCGTCTGTGGAGTCCGTCCCTCGGAACGCATCCCGACGCCCGCCCGCGTCTCACCGTCGCATTCAGCTTGTGTCGAGATCCCGACATGGACCATCATCGTTGTGTGCAGGAAGGCCGTCGGACCGGGATCGTCGCTCTCACCGTGGTTGCCGACCTTGGCGCGATCCTGCTGTTCGCTGCGATCGTCACCGGAGGTCGACAACCGCTCGAGCCCGCCGTCGGCACGCCGCTGCCGTCCGTGTCTCCGCCGCCTCCCGGCGCAACGTCCGTCGTGGCGGCTGGAGACATCTGTGGTTCGGGACCCGAGTCGTGTATGGCCACCGCGGATCTCGCTCTGTCGCTCGAGCCCGACGCCGTCCTGACCCTCGGGGACAACCAGTATCCGGACGGTGCGCTGAGCGACTATCAGCAGAGCTACGACCCCGCGTGGGGGCGATTCCGGGGCATCACGTTCCCGGTGGCCGGCAACCATGAGTGGCACCTGCCCGACGCTCAGGGCTTCCGCGACTACTTCGGTCTCGATCCCACCTGGTACACGTTCACGCTCGGAACCTGGAGGCTCTATGCCTTGGACGGATCCTGCGGCGACAACGGCGGCTGCGGTCCCGGCTCCGCCCAATACGAGTGGCTTCGGTCAGAGATCCCGAAGCACGCGGAACGATGCATCGTCGCGTACTGGCATCAGCCACGCTTCTCGTCGGGAACGGTGCATGGCTCCAACTCAGCGGTCGATCCGTTCTGGAGGTTGCTCTCGGCGGCGGGCACCGACCTCGTCTTGAACGGGCACGAACACAACTACGAACGGTTCGCCCCGCAGGACGCGGACGCACAGCCATCCTCGTCGGGCATCGTCGAGATCGTGGCCGGAACCGGCGGAGCCAGTGAGGCCTCGTACCCCTTCGGCGACCCCATCCCGAACTCGATGGTTCGGCTCAACGGTATCGGGGTGGCCGAACTCGACCTGTGGTCGGACGGCTGGTTCGAGCGGTTCGTTCGCCCGAACGGAGACATCGTCGATCAGGCGAGCGGCGGCTGCTGAGCCTCGACCCTAGCCGACGTCCGGATCCTCGGTGTCCGTCTGCTTGGAGCCGATCCGCAGTGCGAGCGAGCCCGCCACCAGAAGCATGAGCATCACGGCGGCGAGCCACGGGATGTCCTCCGAACCGGTGAATGCTGTCCCGTGTCGCGATCTCGAACCGGACTCACCGAGGACGCTCGAACTCCGCGTGGAGCTTCCGGATGTCGCCGACGCTGTCGAGGAGGTCCCCGTGGAGCTCGACGATGACGTGGGCGGTGGTGTCGTCGACGTGGGCGGTGGTGTCGTCGATGACGAGGTCGGACTCGGGCAGTTGGTTCGGTCCGTGGCCGCCTCGTCGGAGAAGTAGACGTGGTCGACCGGCAGGCCGAGCCTGATCCGATAGAAATGGGACTCTCCGAGCGGCACCTCGTAGGTCCGCTGGACCCGCTCGCCGGGGTCGAGCCGCCCCTGCTCCACGAGCCGTCCGTCGATCCTGATCAGGTACCCCAGCGATTTGTCCTGGGTGTTGTGGGCGCTGACGATCGTCGTTCCGTCATCGCAGCTACCGGCGATCACCACGACCTCATCCGACGGCCCAGGATCCGCCTTCGCCGGCGCTGCGAAAACGATAAGAACACCTATACACAGCAGCGATAGCCGTTTCAAGACCCGTCCCCCTCCATGACGCTCCGTCAGTAGGTCCGTTGACCGTATACCCCAAAGGCGACGGTATCAGTCGTTCGCAGGCACGCAAGCACCCGCGATGTGAAGGTTCGTGGGCGGAGATGGATGGGGCGGCCCTGCCGGGCCGCCCCATCCAGCACCTTCGCCGCGCTAGAGTGCGGCGGAGCTAGGAACGGATCTCGACGTCGGTGAAGACGTCGGTCTCTCCGATCCCCGTGACCGCGATCGCGCTGTTACGGCCGTCGGTCCACGCGGGGTAGACGACCCGGTTGTT
>DATAEV010000191.1:0-4070 GCA_036257875.1 Actinomycetota bacterium
CCGGTTCCGCTCGGCCCGCAGAGGATCACGAACCCGCGGGTGGACGAGGCCAGGTGGTAGCGGCGGATCAGGTCGTCGCCGATCCGGAACGTGGGGTAGTTCGTATGGAAGCGTCTGACGAGTTCCACGAACGCGCTGTCGATCGTGGACACGCTCGACGCGCGGACATCGTCGCTCGTGGTAGCCACCTTCGTCCCTCCGATCGGAACGGGCGGGGGTCCGCTCCGGTATCGGCCCAGGGTACAAGGCCGACCGGGGTGATGCTATCGGGCCTTCGGTCGGGGACGTTCGGCCGTGGGTCGTTCACCCGGTACCGGTCGTGGCCTGGGCTGCGAGGAGGCGCTGGACGGGGCCTTTGAGGCCGAGCTCGGTCGCGACCTCCTTCAGCGCCGCCTCGTCGCGGTCGCCCGCCCAGAGCGAGAGGGGTGCCACGGCGTTGACCGGGACGAGGCGGCGCATCGCCTCGAGGTACGGACCCGCCTCCAGGAGGCGCGACCGGACCCCGGGCTTGATCCGGAGATCGCCGGCCGCCGCGGCCTCGAGCAGCGCGTCGATCGACGGGAAGCCGAGCACCAGGTCGCGTGCGGTCTTCGCGCCGACCCCTCGGACGCCCGGCAGGCCGTCCGAGGGATCCCCGCGGAGGATCGCGAACTCCCCGTAGCGCCTCGCCGGCACCTCGTATTTCGCCAAGACGCCCGCCTCGTCCAGCTCCAAGAGGTCCGAGACCCCGCGCACGGTGAAGAGGAGCTTCACGACCGGATCGCGGACGAGCTGGATCAGGTCGCGATCCCCGGACACGATCTCGATCCGGTCGTCCTCGCGAGCGTCGACGCAGAACGCCCCGATCGCGTCTTCCGCTTCCCACCCCTCGGTCTGCGCCTGGAGCATCCCGGTGGGGTCGAGCACCCGGCGGAGAAGGACGAACTGTTCCGGGAGACCCTCGGGATCGGGCAGCCGGTTGCCTTTGTACGCCGGATAGATGTCCGTGCGGGCCACCGGGCGCCAGTCATGGTCGTAGACGTGGACGATCTCATCCGGCTTCCGGTCGACCATCAGCTTCGTGACCATGTCGAGGTAGCCGTGGACGGCGGCGATCGGGCGGCCGTCCGGCGTGAAGACACCGGGATCGCGAAGGGCGAAGAACGCGCGGTACATCATGCTCGAGACATCGAGGAGTAGTCGGTGCGTCATCCGACGACGTGCTCGACGGGACAGCCGTGCGTGAGGGTCCGGGAGACCGTGCAGAGGTCCTCCGCCGTCTTCGAACGTGCGCGCTCGAACTTGCGCTCGTCGACCTCGGCTCCGACGTGATACGTCACCCGCAACCACTGCATCCGCTGGTCGTCCTTGAGGCCCTCGACGTCGACGGCGAGCGGCGTCACCGGGTCACGTTGCTTCCGCATCAGCTCGACGATGTCGACGGCGCTGCAGCTGCCGAGGGCGGCGAACAGCATCTCGAGCGGCGTCAGGCCACGCTTGCCGTGCAGGTCGACCGTGATCTGCGTGCCGTGGCGGTTCGTGACCACGACGGTTCCGTCCTCGTTCGCGACGAGGCTCAATCTTCGGTTCGCGTCCATGCTCCGGAGGCTACAGACCCGTGGCCGCGGGCGGCCGATATCCTGCGCGCCATGCAGGAGGGCCGGCGGGACGTGACGCGCGAGGAGATACCGACGGCGGCGGAGCTCGGGTTGATGACGGGGCCACCGCCGTTCCCGGCCGAGCGTCTGGTGACATTGGCGAACTGGCAGGATCCGCCGTTCAACCGTTGGGGGTTCCAGCACATCGCGGAGCTGATCCCCACGGCCAGGGTCCCTCGGGGAGGTCCGGTGTGGCGGCTGCCCGAGGAGCCTCGGGATCTCTCGGCGACGCGGATCCATGCGGACGGCGAGCCTGTACCGCTCCCGACCTTCCTCGAGCGGACCTACACGGACGGGATCATCGTGCTGCACGGCGGGCATGTCGTGATGGAGTCCTACTTCAACGGCATGGAGAAGCGCTCGCGCCACCTCCTGATGTCGGTCTCGAAGTCGGTCACGTCGGCCGTGTGCGGCCGGCTCGTCGGTCGGGGGCTGCTCACGCCCGACGACCCGGTGACGGTCTATCTGCCCGAGCTCGCGGGCACGTCGTGGGACGGGTGCACGGTCCGACACCTCTTGGACATGCGAGCCGGCACGCGGTTCAACGAGGATTACTCGAACCTCGAGGCCGACGTCCGCGTGTACGAACAGATCTACCTGTGGCGGCCGCGCACGAGCGTGGACCTCCCGACGGACATCACCGCCTACTACGCGACGCTCGCGAACGAACGTTCGCACGGAGGCCGCTTCGATTACCGATCGATCCTCACGGACGTGCTCGCGTGGGTGATGGAACGCGCCGCCGGCGCCCGGTTCGCCGACCTCGTCGCGAGCGAGCTCTGGACGCCGATGGGTGCGGAAGACGACGCAGAGGTGACCGTCGACGGGCACGGCAACGCGATGGCCGACGGCGGCATCTCCTGCACGCTCCGAGACCTCGCCAGGTTCGGGCTCCTCCTCCTGCGAGGCGGTCGGCGGGGGAGCGACCAGGTGATCCCACGCGCGTGGATCGAGGACACCCTGACCGCCGACCCCGACGTTCTGACCGCCTTCGCGGCCGCTCCGGACGCCGCCGAATTCCCGGTCGGGGCGTACTACCGGAACCAGTTCTGGGTGATCGATCCACGCGGGCCCGTCGTCATGGCTTCCGGCATCAACGGTCAGACCGTCCTGGTTCATGGTCCGGCCGACGTGGTCGTCGCCAAGGTCTCGACGTGGCCGGTCGCGTGGACGCCGGCGTACGGCGTCGCGACCCGGACCGGACTGATGGATCTCGCCGAGCGCGCCGCGGACTGACGCGATCGGTTGCCCCGGATGGGAGGTGGGTTTCGCCCGGGAGGGCCGGGGGTATCAGAGGGGTTCCGGCGGCGCCGCAACGGCGCCACGGGAGGAGGTCGAACGAGATGAGCGACCGCTATCCGCAGACGCACGAGCACATCCCGGTCGAGCAGGTCCCGGTCGAGCAGGTCCCGGTCGAGCCAGATCGAGGCAGCCTCACCGGATACGCAGCCATCAAGTACTCGGCGATCGTGATCATCGTGCTGGCGATCCTGGCGTTCCTCGCCTGGTACGTGATCCCGAAGCTCGGCTCGTAGTTCCCCACCGAGCCGTGGAAAGCTGAGCGGGGCGGGACCGCCGCGAGCGGTCCCGCCCCGTTCTTCGTCTACGGCGTGAGGGCGCCGACGATCGCCAACGCCCCGGAGAGCCCGAGCAGGGCGAGCACGGCCACGCGGAAGGCGTGGCCGTGCATCCGGGTCGAGAGCCGCTCGCCCAGCAGCGTGCCCGCGATGATCGCGGGCACGCCCACCAGGAACGCGGCCCCGACGTTGTGCGTGAGCAGACCGCCGGCCCAGAAGAAGGCGAGCGCGACCACCCCCTGCGCGAGGAAGCAGCACGCGAGCGTCGCCCGGAACGCGTCGCGCTCCATCCCCGTGGCTTGGAACGCGATCACGAGCGGCGGTCCGTTCGTCCCCGTGCTGGTGGCGAGCGCGCCGGATGCGATCCCGGCCGCGATCTCGGTCCGCGGTCCCCGCGGGAGCCGGAGCCCCCGCCACAGCCACGCCGTGAGGACGAGGACGACGACCCCGATCGCGAACGTGAGGGCGCGATCGGGCGCACGGGACAGGGTCAGCGCGCCGACGGGCATCCCCACCAATGACGCCCCGACGACCATCACCATCGGTCGCACCTGGAGATCCACGCGCCACCGGATCGTGTTCCACAAGGTCATCGGGACGCCGATCGCCGTCACCGCAACCACGGCGACCTTCGGATCCTCCGCCACCGCGATGATCGGGACCGCGACCAACGCGAACCCGAACCCCATCGTCGACTGGATCGCCGCCGCGAAGCCCACCGTGGCGGCGACCACGACGAGCAGGGTCATCAATCCCGCCGGGGCACGTCCAGGGGAGGATGGGCGAACGGATCGTCGAGCGATCGCGCGACTTCGAGCGCATCGTCGAACAGCGCCTCCGCGGCCACGATGTTCGA
>DATAEV010000203.1:0-24831 GCA_036257875.1 Actinomycetota bacterium
GTCGAGGCGAACCTGCGCCGGATCTACCGAAAGGTCGGGGTCAGGTCGCGGACGGAGCTGTCGCGGAGGCTCTCCGAGCGGTAGCCGCCGGCCCGTTCGGCCGGTCGATGGTCTTTTGGTCCAGTGTTTGGACCAATTAAACGTACGGATTCCATCGATTGCGAACGACCCCTTCCCCCCTAGCGTCCATCCCAGCGAAGGACGTCGGAGCAGGAAGGGGACGACGATGGCACCTCCGACCGAAGGCGACGCGACCCTGATGGCCGCCTACGTGCGGAAGGAGCCTGACGCGACCCGCCAGCTCTACGATCGGTACGCATCGCGCATCTACGGCCTGGGTCTCTTCCTCCTCCGGAGCAACACGGACGCCGAAGACCTGGTGCAGGACACCTTCCTCAAGATCTGGCGCGTGGGCTCTGGCTTCGATCCCGCTCGAGGGTCACTCGACGGATGGATCCTGCTCATCGCTCGCAGCCTCGCGATCGATCTCCTCCGCCATCGGTCCGTCGAAGCACGGAAGCTGTCCTCCCAGCCGAAGGTCTCCGAAGCGTCTGACGAGACGGGACCCGAGCGGCACGCGGAGGTGGCGGACCTCTTCGAGAGGGCCACCGAAGCGCTGGCGCACCTCCCGCAACGTCAGCGCTCGGTGCTCGAGCTCACGTACCTCGGCCAGCGCTCGACCAAGGAAGCGGCGGAGCTGCTTGGGATCCCTCGCGGAACGGTCAAGAGCCGTGCCCACGCCGGCATCGCCGTCCTCCAGAAGGCCTTCCGGGGAGATGACGATGCGGCCTGAGGCGCGAAGCAAGATCGCCGCGTGGATCGCGTGTCTGCTGGTGGGTCTCGCGCTCCTCACGTTCGTCGGCATCCGCTCGGTACCAGCGGTGGCTGGATCCGCGACGGAGACGACCTGGCAGGGGGGAACCCCGGTCGCCGGGGCGCCGAGCCTGACCGAGTCCGTCGCCGACCTCATGCGGGATCAGCGGATCGCCAACCGGTCGGGGCGGAGGCCGGTGAGCCCGAGGCCCGAGCAGGAAGCGGACTTCCGAAGGTCGCTCCCCGAGAACCCACGTTCGCCCGACGTGGCGCAGCTGCCGGGCGACGGTCTCTCCGCACCGACCTCGCTCTCGACCCCGCAGACGCTCGGGACGAGCTTCACCGGGGCGACGGTCTCTGACACGCCTGGGTTCGTGCCCCCGGACTCCATGGGGGCGGTTGGGCCGACCCAGTACATCGTCACGGTGAACGGCCGGTTCCGGAGCTTCAGCAAGACAACCGGACTGGCGGACGGAGCGTTGAACGTTGACCCGGACGTGTTCTTCGGCTCGGTGAGGAGCGCTGGTACGAGCGACCCACGCGTCCGCTACGACCGGCTCTCGGGGCGCTGGTTCATCACCATGATCGACGTCAACGGCACCAACAATCGGATCCTCATCGCGGTCAGCAGCGGGAGCACGATCGCGAGCTCATCGAGCTTCACGTTCTTCGACATCCCCAGTGACTCGACCGCGCCCACGCGCGTCACCTCCGACTTCGCCGATTACGACACGCTGGGGATCGACGCGAACGCGCTCTACATCGGGACCAACGTGTTCTCCGGTACCGGCGGGTTCAAGGGGACGGACGGGTACGTCGTCCGCAAGAGCTCGGTGCTGGGCGGCGGGCCCATCGTTGTGACGGTTTTCCGGAACATGGCCTTGGGGACGGGGGAGGGGCCGTTCACGCCACAGGGGGTCGACAACGTCGACCCCAACGCGACCGAGGGATCCTTCATCGGGGTGAGCAACGCGTTCTTCGGGGAATTGGTGCTACGCCGGGTCGCCACCCCCGGAGGTACGCCGAGCATCTCCCCCAACATCCTCATCACCGTGCCGTCGACCGCCTTCCCGTTGGCCGCGCCCCAGACCGGGAGCACGAAGACGCTGGACGCGCTCGACGACCGACTGTTCGCTGCCACCTTCCGGAACGGAAGCCTCTGGACGGCACACAACATCGGGGTGAACAACTCCGGGGTGGCCACTTCCCCGACCCGAACCGCCGTTCGCTGGTACGAGCTGAGGGGCATCCCCACCGGCCAGACACCATCGATCGTGCAGACCGGGACGATCTTCGACGGCGCCGCCTCCAACCCGCGGTTCCTGCTCATCCCCACGGTGATGGTGTCCGGCCAGAGGCATGCCGCCTTCGGGTTCTCCACATCCGGGGAGAGCGAGCATCCCAATGCGGCAACGGTGGGGCGCCTGGTCGGCGACACTCTCGGGACCGTCGGCAGCACGCAGCTCTACACGACCAGCACGTCAACGTATGGCCCGCAGATCAACAGCACGGTCCAACGGTGGGGTGACTTCTCGTACACCTCTCTCGACCCCCTGGACGACATGACGATGTGGACCGTTCAGGAGTTCGCCAACGCGACGAACTCCTGGGCGGTCCGGGTCGTGAAGCTGATCGCACCGCCGCCAGCGATCCCGGCGGAGGCCAACCCCGCGAGCATCGCGGCAGGACAGCCCTCCGTGAACGTGATCGTCACCGGGACCCAGGCGGCCGGATCCGGCTTCTACGACCCAGGCTCGAACCTGGGTGGTAGCGCCGTTCCGTTCAGCCACATCGGTGCTTCCGTCACCGGAGGGGTGACCGTCAACAGCGTGACCTTCACCAGCCCGACGCAGATCACCTTGAACGTTTCCACGGTGGGCGCCGCCTCCGGCGCACAGAGCGTCACCGTCACGAACCCGGACGGTCAGACCAGGACCGGGAACGGCATCTTGACGGTCGGCGCGAGCGCCGGTGGCCCCACCATCTCTTCGGTGAGCCCGAACGCACTCGGCCAGAATGGCACCCGGACCCTGGCGGTGAACGGCGCTAACTTCCAGTCCGGGGCCACCACCTCGGTGTCCGGAACCGGGGTCACAGTGGTTTCCACCACCTTCGTCAGCGGCGTCAGGTTGACCATCAAGGTGAAGGCAACGGCCACCGCACCCATCGGCGCCCGCAACGTGACGGTGACCACGGGCGTCGGATCTGCTGCGTGCGCGGCGTGCCTCACGATCAACCCGGCTCCGAAGCCGACGTCCACCTCACCGAACAAGGGAGCGAGAGGCGCCACCCTGTCCGTGAACATCCTCGGCTCGAACTTCCGCGGGGGGGCGATAGCCAAGTTGGGGGCGGGTATCACGGTGAGATCGATCACCTTCGTCAGCTCGACCAAGCTCACCGCCAAGATCACCATCGCCTCCGGCACCACCGCCGGGGTGAGGACGGTGAAAGTGGTGAACCCGGACAAGGGGACCGGCTCCTGCGTCGGCTGCTTCTCGGTGACGTAAGGGTGCGGAGCAGGACCTGCCGTTCTCATCCTCGGGGATGACGGCAGCACGCACGCACGTTGGCTACCGTCCACCCGTGACCCCGACGATGTGGGAACGGCTTCGTCGTGTGAACCCGCTGGTGTGGGACTCGCTGCTGGCAGCAGCGTGCCTCGTCCCGACGGTGATCGCTGGGTTCGTCGCGCCCGCTGAAGCGACCGCGGTCCCGGCGCAACTCGCGTTCGTGGTCGCCGCCTACGCATCGCTGGCCTTCCGTCGACGGGCCCCGCTCGTGGTGCTGGGCATCGCCGCCCTTTCGACCGTCGGGTACGCGGCCGTGGGCGAGGGTCCGGCGACGCAGCTCGCGCTGGCCATCGCCGTATACACGGTCGCGGCGCACCTCCCGAAACGCGTGGTTGCGATGTGGGCGGTGCCGATCGCGGTCACCGCATCCGTAGTCGAACAGCTCGACCAGGACCTGCACAAGAACTGGGTCGAACTCTTGATCGGCGTCACGTTCTCGGTGTTCCTGCCGATCCTGCTGGGTCGGATCGCCTTCAACCGACGTGCCCGCCTCGTCCGAGACCACGAACGCGCCGCGGCCGATGCGGTGATGCAGGAGCGCGCGCGCATCGCGCGGGAGCTGCACGACGTCGTGGCGCATGCGATCGGGGTGATGGTGGTGCAAGCCGGTGCGGCGCGCACGATCGTGGACCGTGACCCCACCGCGGCGAAAGCGGCCATCGAGCAGGTGGAGCGGGCGGGTCGGGATGGTCTCGTCGAGATGCGGCGATTGATCGGCGTGCTCACGAGCGACGGCGCAGGCGACCGGGCCCCCCAGCCCGGACTCGGAGCGCTCGACGAGCTCGTGGCAACGATGCGCTCCACGGGACTCGCGGTCGAGGTCGTTCGCGCCGGAGAGGAACGGCCGCTCGCGGCCGGACCCGACCTCACCGCGTATCGCGTTATCCAGGAAGCACTGACGAATGTGCTCAAGCATGCGGGCCCCGCGCACGCTCGCGTGACGCTCGGCTACGAAGAGGCGCGACTCGTGATCGAGGTCGAAGACGACGGTGTCGGTCCGTCGGCGAACGACGACCCCGGCCACGGTCTGGTCGGGATGCGCGAACGCATCGGGCTGTACGGAGGGGTGCTCGAAACTGGGGTCCGCCGGGGCGGAGGGTTCGCCGTCCACGCGGAGATCCCACTCGTACAGAACGGATCGTCGTGACGATCCGGGTCGTGATCGCCGACGATCAAGCGCTGATGCGCGGCGGGTTCCGCATGATCCTCGACGCCGAGGAGGACATCCAGGTCGTCGGCGAGGCGATCGACGGCGCCGATGCGATCCGTGCGTTCGCCCGGGAACTTCCCGACGTCGTCGTGATGGACGTGCGGATGCCGTCGATGGACGGCATCGAGGCGACGCGTCGGATCACCGCCAAGGACGGGACCGCCAAGGTCTTGATCCTCACGACGTTCGATCTCGACGAGTACGTCTACGATGCGCTCCGGGCCGGCGCCAGCGGGTTCCTCCTGAAGGACCGGCCGCCGGAGGAACTGGTGGCGGCGGTGCGGATCGTCGCCGCCGGCGATGCCCTTCTGTCGCCATCGATCACGCGGCGGCTGATCGGTGAGTTCGCGAGCAGGCCGCAGCCGCCGCCGACCCCCGCCGGGCTCGACGATCTGACGGAGCGCGAGCGCGAGGTGCTCCTGCTGATGGCCCAGGGAGCGTCGAACGCGGAGATCGCGCGACGGCTCTACGTCGCCGAGACGACCGTGAAGACCCACGTGGCCCATGTGCTGCGCAAGCTCGACCTACGGGACCGAGCGCAGGCAGTGGTGCTCGCCTACGAGTCGGGCCTCGTCCAGCCGGGGTCCTGAACCCCCTCTCTCCGCCTTCCGGATGAGGGTCAGAACGGTCCCGTAGGAGGACGTCGTCCAGCGAGCTGCTCCCTAGCGTCGTGATCGCAAGGATCACGACGGGAAGGAGCGACAGATGCAGACCGTGATAGGGGCGGCGCCGACGATCGGGTCACCCGCGATCGTCGCGCGAGGACTGGTGAAGCGGTTCGGTTCGGTGACCGCTGTGGACGACCTCAGCTTCGAGGTCGTCCCCGGGCGTGTCACCGGGTTCGTCGGCCCGAACGGGGCGGGCAAGAGCACGACGCTTCGGATCCTGCTCGGCCTGCCGTACGGGAGCGCCGACCGTCCGGCACGGACGATCGGCGCGGTCTTGGAAGTGCAGAGCTTCCATCCTTTGCGCTCGGGGCGGAACCACCTGCGGGTACTCGCGGCGGCGTCTGGCATACCCGAGCGGCGTGTCGGCGAGGTGCTGGAGATCGTCGACCTGCAGAGCGCCGCGGATCGAAAGGCCGGCGGCTATTCGCTCGGCATGCGACAGCGGCTCGGCTTGGCGGTGGCGCTCCTCGGGGACCCGAAGGTGCTCGTCCTCGACGAGCCGGCCAACGGGCTCGATCCGCACGGCATCCGGTGGTTGCGGCAAACCGTCCGCCGCGTCGCGGCTGATGGAAACGCCGTGTTGGTGTCGAGTCACCTGCTGGGCGAGATGGCTCAGATGGCCGATGACGTGATCGTCATCGACCACGGGCGGCTGCGGTACCAGGGCAGCATCGCCGACCTGACCAAGGCCGGTGCCGAGAGTCTCGAGGACGTGTTCCTCGAGCTGACCGACGAGGAGGGCATCCGATGATCGACACCATCCGCTCGGAGTTCCTGAAGCTCCGCACGACCCGCACGGCGGGCGGCCTCGCGGCCGGGCTGCTCGCGCTCACCGGTCTCGCCGTCTGGGGTTCGGTGGCGAACGCATCGCCGGCGAAGCTCGCGATGGGCCTGTCCTCGACCGAGGTGCTGATCCCGCTGCTCCTCGTGATCCCCGTGTTCGTGCTCATCCTGGGCATCCGTTCGTTCACCGACGAGTTCCGTCACGGATCGGTCGTGCCGACGTTCCTCGCCACGCCGGAGCGTCGCAGGGTGCTCGTCGCGAAGTTCGTCGTCATCGCGGGGACCGCAGCGGTGTTCGCGCTCGCGAGCCTCTCCTTCGGGACCGGGCTCGCGATGGCGTTCCTGGCGGCGAAGGGGATCTCGGCGCCCGTGGCCTGGGGCGCGATCTCGATCCTCGCAGGGAAGATGCTGCTGCTGACGGCGCTCTGGTCGACGCTCGGCGTGGCCATCGGCGCCTTGATCCGGCATCAGGTGGCGGCGATCGGGGGCACCCTCGCGTGGTTCCTCATCGGCGAGGGGTTCGCGACGTCGATCGCGCCGGCCTCGGCGCGATGGCTGCCCGGGCAAGCGGGCGCGATCGCCCTTGGACTGGATGGGGGGACGCCCGCGATCGTCGGGTGGGTTGGCCTGGCGGTGTGGGCGACGCTCGGGGCCGCGCTGGCAGCCCTCACGTTGACCCGTCGCGACATCGTCTGACGCGTGGCGGCGGATCCTCGAGTTCGTCGGGATCAACGAGAACGCCTGAGAAGACCGAAAGGTGGCGATCACGACCGGCACGACTCGAACGCGGCGGGAGCCAGCTCACGGATCTGCGCCGCGAACCCCTCGCGCGTCATGAGTGTCCTCAGCCTGAGGAGGCTCTCGGCGGGGAGCTGGTCGATGATCGCTGAGGCCGCGCATCGCGCCACCGGCCGCTCGAGCCCTCCCCCCTCGATGCCGGCGGCGAGCGAGGTCCGCAGGAGCGGGATCAGGAGCGCCCTCTCGGCGATGTCCTTCGTCGGACTCGAGACGTCCGGCCCCGGGTCGCACGAACGAAGCGTGAGGACCGGGCCGTCACGCGTCAGGGCGGCACTGGTTTGGGGCATCGTGTCCACCCACGCGGTCAGCGCCCGTTCCATCTCCGCGGTCTCCGAAAGGTCGTCACCCTGGAACGCAGCTCGCACGCAGAATCGACCTTGCGAGCGGTAGATCACGTAGGAGTCGCCGCCCCAGCCGTCGACCGCCCGGAGCGCGGTGCGTGGGTCGAGCCGTTCGGCGAGCAGCAGGTACCAGGTGATCGCCCCCAGGTCGCCCGCATCCACCTCGCTCTCCCCGCTTCCAAGCGCCGGCTTCGAGACTTCGATCGGGTCGTCGCCGTCGAGGTACGTGAACGGATCCAGCAGATGCTCTTCGCTCGTCGGTGGGTCGACGAACGCCTGGTTGATACGGCTCGGTCCTCCATCGAGGAGTAGCGTCTCCATCAGCCCTTCACCGAGCACATAGGGGGACTCGAAGAAGGCCCGGATGATGGGCGGCACTCCCTCGAGGGCGCGCCTGGACTCGGCGGTAGCACGCTTCGACTCCTCTCGGTACTGTGCCATGTCGCTGTCCGACAACGACCTGACGTATGCCTGCTGGATCCGCTGGGCGTCGCCCTCGATCAGCGCTCGCTGCGCCGATGCTTGGTCATCCGGCGCATCGTCCTGCATCGCGCTCAGGTCGTAGTGCTGGTCCTGGAGCGCATGCGTGAGCTCGTGGGCGAGCGTGGCCCGTAGCGAAGGCGTGAGGGGTCCGTCGGGGACGAAGACCCGCTTCCGCGCGGGGTCGTAGAAGGCAGCGACCCCTTCGGTCGAGATCGTGTTGAACTCGTCCAGAAGGTCGATATCCCCGTCGAGCAGGCCGAGGGCGCGCATGATGGCCTCGGAGGCCCTGAGCTCGCGCCGGTCCTTCGGGGTGATATCGGCCGCCTCCGTCGTGAGCTCATCGCGGAACTGCTCGGGCGTGAGGAAGTTGACCGGCACAGGATGTTCGAAGGTGAGCCCGCGCTCCGCTTCGACGAACCGGACGATGTCCTGCACTCGGGGGTCCCACGTGGCAGGCTCCGGTTCGGCATCCCCGTTCCCGATCCGTGGAACGACGAACACAGCGGCGGCGGCGAGCGCGACGAGCAGGCCAAAGATCGCCCAGCGTGCCCGTCGTCTCGTCGGCGCGTCTCCCCGCGGACCCGTTGGCTCCGGTGTGAGCGGGCCGAAACCGTCGGTCGGCCCAGGCGTGGGCGGCACGGGAGGACCCGCTGTATCGCCCCCTACCTCCGAAGCCATCGTGATCCCCTCATCCGAAGCGCTTCCATCCCATGCTTGCACATGCTCTGTCATCGGATCGACGCGGCGATACGCCATCGATGATCGGTCGATCCGTGAACTGCCGACCGTAGGGAGACGGAGATGTGCGAAGAACCGTGGCCCTACGTGAGTTCGGGGGCGGGACTACGTGGTCTTGGGCGTCGCGACTGTCCGGCGCCCTCGTGACGAACGACACATGATCTGACCGCGCACGTCGCCCGTAGTACCGATCGTGGGCGGAAAGGCACCGCCCGATGACACAGGAGGTGTACGACGATGCAGAAGCGCACGGGGTACGGTCGGACGAGTTGGAAGAAGTGGTTGGCGATCTACGCGATCGCTGGCGCGATCCTTTACGCGATCGTCTACGTCGTGTTCTTCGCTCACAGCGGAGGCGGAGTCGGCCCGTACTGATCGCAGCCTCGCCAAGACGACGCGATGTAGATGGACCGCCAGGACGTGGCGGATGAGACGTGCACCCTACTGCAGCGCGCCGCGTCGGTGCTGCGGTCCTCTCCGGGCCTGTTATCCCGCCCGCGGCTCGAGGACGATGACCGCCGTCTCCTGAGGGCGCCGCGCAGCAAGGCCGTCGAGATCCTTGTCGATCTCGCGCCAGCGCTCCCATAGCCGGTCACGCTCCTCGCCGATCGCAGCCCTCCCGATCACCTCGCGTCGTTTCCCGCCGGCGAGTTCGACGACCGCCTCCGGACGGGTCTGCATGTTCAGCCACCAGGCTGGTTCAGCCGTGCCCCAGCCGTTCATGGCCATCGTGACCAGGTTGGACCCGTCCTCGCAGTAGCCGACGATGACCATCCTGGGTTCGCCACTGCGCCGGCCGATCGTCGTGAGTCGCAAGGCGCCCCACTTGCCGGGGCGCGGCGACCACAGGCCCCTCCGCCCGCCGCTGACTCGGACGATCCCTCGGTGCACGTGCCAAGCGGTCACGACGAACCACCGCGGTGGTAGACGCCGTTTGCCTCCCGCCATGCCACTCCCGATCCTCAGGACAGCGAGTGAGTTCTCTCGCTTCAGTATGGGCGTATCGTTCGTTCCCAGCGAGGAGCCGCGCGAAGGAGGGACGGATGACGAGCGGTGAAGTCACCGTGACGATCGATGCACCACCGGAACGTGTCTGGCCGTGGGTCGCCGATCTCGGCAAACACGCCGCGTTCTCCCCGAAGCGGTACTCGGTCGAGTGGATCGAGGGCGAGCCGAACGCCATCGGCAGCCGATACCGCTCCGTGGGAGAGATCCCGATGGACAAACACCACGTCAACGAGGGAGAGATCGTCGAGAACCATCCCAACGATCGGTTCGTGCTTCACGCGCACGACAAGGAAGGCGACTACGCGAACACCTTCACCCTCAAGCCGGCGGGGAGCTCGACAGAGGTCACCATCCGCCTCGAATTCGTGAAGGTGCGCGGCATGGCCGCCATGATGGTTCCGATCATCTTCCCGCTCGTCGGCAAGAAGGACATGCGCGCTCGGATGGCGTTGCTGAAGCAGAAGGTCGAAGCCGGGTCGAGCGGTTAGCGTCCACCCGGCTATTCGGGCGGAGGGCATTGCAAGGTTCAGTCGACGGGGACGAAGATCGATCCGAAAGCGGTAGGAGCGTCCATCCGGTAGACGATGTGGAGCCAACCCTGGCTACCGAAGGTCGTCTCTTTCCATGGCGTCATACCGATCCGTTCGGCCACGCCCCGAGACGGCGTGTTCTCGGGTCGGATGAGCGAGATCACGTGATCGAGTTCCATCGGTCCCAAGCATTGATCTCTCCAGACGGCGGCAGCCTCGGATGCGATGCCTTGTCGAGCGCGGCGAGGTGTGACCGACCATCCGATCTCGACGTGCTGCTCGCCATCGACGATCTGGACCGCTGGGCCGCAGTTACCGAGGAACTCCGTCGTCTCGCGGTCTTCGATCGCCCAGAGTGAGAAGCCGTATTCCTCCTCGTGAGCCAGCCATCTCTCGATCCACTCCCGCGACTCTTCCACGCTGAACGGGTGTGGGTAGTACTGCATGTGTTCGCGGTTGGCTTGGATCTCGTGCAACGCCGTGAGGTCCGACAGGTCGTTGGCGAAGGGTCGCAAGCGGAGACGAACGGTCAGCAGCTCAGATGCGAACACGCTCGCAGCCTACGCTCGACGGCCCGCCACCTCCGAAGCCCGCACGCGGGGCTCTACCTGAGATGGATCGTGTTCGCGGTGATCAGGGCGGCGTAGTCAGATGCGAGGAAGGCGATCAGGTTCGCTACTTCCTCCGGCGAAGCGATGTGGAACATCTCATCGCTGTCTTGAACCATTCGTTCCACGGCAGGTGTGATCCAGCCCGTATCCGTCACCGGAGGGTGGAGGATGTTGGCCGTGATCCCGTGCTCGGCAAGTTCCAACGCTGCGGACATCGTGAAGCTGTCCTGCGCCGCCTTCGCGGCGCCGTATGAAACCTCCTGCGGGAACCCCAACGGCCCACCCGATGTGAGGCCAACGATCCTTCCCCATCTCGCGCTTCGCGCGACATGCCGCCGGGCGAACTCCGCGATCATCAGGGCGGAGGCCCGGGCATCGACGGCGAAGTTCTGGTCCACGGTCGTCGCCGACAGGGCGACGAGCTCTCCCTGCTGGCGGAACGAATCGGCAGCCCAACCGCTGGCGTTGTTCACGAGGATGTCCACGGGCCCGAGGAGCTCCTCGGCCGCATCGAACAACAGACCGACGTTGGCGGCGTCTGAGAGGTCGGCCTCGATCGCGGCTGCTCGACCCCCGTTCGCGGCGACGCCCTCGACGACGTGTTGGGCATCTGAGGATCGATCTCCTATCGAGGGATCTGACATCCCGGAGTCGGGGGACTGCTCCCGTCGGAGATAGGTCAGGAAGACGCCAGCACCGCAATGCGCGAGCACCCGTGCCGTGGCAGCGCCGATACCGTGGTTCGCGCCAGTGACGATCGCGGTATGGCCGTGAAGGTCGAACGGCGCCGTAGGGCTGCTGGGAGTCATCGAGCGAGTCTCGCGCGGATGATGCCTCTCCTCAAGGTGACAGAGGCCAGCGATCGTGTGTCATCGTTGGTCCCTTCCCCACCGTAACCTGGGGTTCGATGGATCCGCTGCTCGACGGGCTCGACCCCGACGACCGGAAGCGGCTTCGGCGAGCCGCCATGCCTGCGTTCATACCGCCGATGCTCGCCACGCTCACGAAACACGTCTTCTCCGACCCGGCGTGGGTGTATGAGGCGAAGCTCGACGGGCAACGATCCCTCTTGTGGAGGCGAGGCTCGACCGTTCGGTTGATCACACGGAACGAGAAGGATCGCACGTCGCACTATCCCGACCTGACCGAAGCGATCCTGCGCGACGAGACGCCACCGCTGATCGCCGACGGCGAGGTCGTCGCGTTCGCCGGCGACGTGACGTCCTTCTCCCGCCTGCAAGCGAGGATGCAGAACGCGAGACCGAGCACCGTTCAGGTCGCCGCCGTACCGGTGTACTTCTACCTCTTCGATCTGATCTGGTTCGATGGCTACGACCTCTCCGCCCTGCCGCTGCACGCCCGCAAGTCGCTCCTCCGCGAGGCCTTCGCCTTCGACGATCCCATCCGCTTCTCGGAGCATCTCGACGAGGACGGGGAGTCGGCGTTCCGCGCCGCGTGCCAGAAGGGGTGGGAGGGTCTCGTCGCGAAGCGAGCTGCGTCTCCCTACGCGCACGCTCGGTCCAAGGACTGGCTGAAGTTCAAGTGCAGCAACGAGCAGGAGTTCATCGTGATCGGGTGGACCGAACCGCGCGGTGCACGCGCGGGGTTGGGGGCGCTGCTCGTCGGTTACTACGAGGATGGTGATCTGCGGTTCGGCGGGAAGGTGGGCACCGGGTTCAACGAGCGGGAGCTTCAGCGGCTGAGCGCTCGCCTCCGCCGTCTGGAGCGATCGACGGCGCCGCTGCGCGACACGAAGGGGATCGCGATGAAGGGTGTGCACTGGGTGCGACCGCAGCTCGTGGCGCAGGTGGGGTTCGCCGAGTGGACGCCGGATGGCAAGCTCCGACACCCTCGCTACCTCGGCCTTCGGGACGACAAGACGCCGGCGCAGGTCGTTCGCGAGCGAGGATGACGCCGTGACGAGAACCGTCGAGGTGACGCGTCCGGACAAACTGCTCTGGCCCGCGCTGGAGATCACGAAGCGGCGCTACGTCGACTACCTGGACGCGGTGGGCGACCGGATGCTTCCGTGGCTCCGCGAGCGACCCCTGTCGTTGGTGCGCGCGCCCGATGGGGTCGGGGGCGAGCGGTATTTCCAGAAGGACACGCCTCGGTACGCGCCTTCATGGATCCGCACCGTCGCCATCCCGGCCCCGAGCGCCAAGCGCGAGGTCGCGTACACCGTCTGCAACGACGCTTCGACGCTCGCGTGGCTGGGGAACCAGGCCGCGCTCGAGTTCCACCCCGCGCCCGTTCGCCGTGACCGGCTCGAGCGACCGGATCTGCTGACGGTTGACATCGATCCGCCCGACGACGCCTTCGACGCCGCGGTGGAGGTGGCACTGTTGGTCCTCGAAGTGACCGACGACCTCGGACTGACGACGCTCGTCAAGACCTCGGGCGGGAAGGGCCTGCACGTCGTCATGCCGATCAGGCGCCACGTATCTCCGGAGGAGATTCGGCATGCCGCGACCCGGCTGACGCAGATCGTCGAGGAGCGACGGCCCGATCTGGTGACCGCTGAGTTCCGGAAGGCGAAGCGCGGCGGCAGAGTCATGCTGGATCCGTCACGGAACTCGATCGGGGCGACCGTGGTCGCTCCGTATTCGCCGCGCGCTCGTGATGACGCAACGGTGTCGTTCCCCGTTCTGCCCGACGAGCTGCGATCCACCGACCCCGGGGACTTCACCGTCCTTACCGTCCCCGATCTGCTCGATCGCCCCGGCCCCGCACGTTGGGCCGCAGTGGAGGGGGAGCCGTCTCAGCGGGTACCTCGATCGCTGCTCACCTAATGCATGGGGACCCTCGGCCCACGAGGATCAACCCCCCGAGCACATCGGTACCCTGGCTCGCATGCCATCGGCGCCGGTTGGTAAGAGCTCGGTTCCCGACACCTGGTGGCGTTCGGCCGTCGTCTACCAGATCTACGTCCGTTCGTTCGCCGATTCGAACGGTGACGGTCACGGCGATCTCCAAGGCGTTATCGATCATCTGGATCACCTTTCCTGGCTCGGGGTGGATGCGATCTGGCTGAGCCCCGTCACGCCCTCGCCCAACGCCGACTGGGGATATGACGTCTCTGACTACACCGCGATCGACCCTGTCTTCGGCGACCTGGGCGTACTCGACAGCCTGATCGCCGAGGCCGGCGGCCGCGGCCTGCGCGTGATCATGGACCTGGTCCCGAACCACACGAGTGATCGACATCCGTGGTTCGCCGATGCTCGCTCCGATCGTTCGGCGGCACACCGAGATTGGTACGTGTGGTCCGATGGCTCAGCCGACCATTCGCCTCCGAACAACTGGTTGTCGATCTTCGGAGGCCCCGCCTGGACGATGGACGAGCCGACGAACCAGTACTACCTCCACAATTTCCTGCCCGAGCAGCCCGACCTGAACTGGTGGAACGAGGAGGTGCGGGACGCGTTCGACGAGATCCTGCGGTTCTGGTTCGACCGGGGTATCGCTGGGTTCCGGATCGACGTGGCGAACGGCATCGTGAAGGACCAGAGCCTGCGCGACGATCCACCCTCAACCTCGGACGATCACCCACGCACGAGTGCGACGGGCTTGCGCCCGGTCTACAACATGAATCGACCCGAGGTGCACGACGTCCACCGGCGTTGGCGGAGGATCGCGGACTCCTACGATCCGGCTCGCGTCCTGATCGGGGAGACGTGGCTCTTCGACCTGAACGACCTGATGCTCTACTACGGTCAGGACGACGAGCTGCATCTGCCTTTGAACTTCCCATTCATCTTCTCCGAGTTCGGACTCTCCCTGAAGGATGTCGTCGAGCTCACTGAGATGACGATGCCCGCCGGAGCGTGGCCCGTGTGGGCGGCCTCCAACCACGACGTGGGGAGGTTTGCGACTCGATGGTGCGCCGGCGATGAGCGCAAGATCCGGGCGGCGTTGTTCATGCTGATGATGCTCCGGGGAACGCCGATCCTGTACCAAGGCGACGAGATCGGGATGGCCGACGCGGCGGTGCCAGCAGAGCGTCTCAGGGATCCGGTCGCCCTCCGAGGTCCCGACATCGATGCGGGCCGAGACGGAGGTCGAACACCGATGCAGTGGACCGCCGGATCGAACGGTGGGTTCTCGATCGATGGCGTGGAGCCGTGGCTCCCGCTCGGGGATCCTGACTCCTGCAACGTGGCCGACCAGAAGCAGGACCCGACGTCCCTGCTCCATCTGTGCCGGGAACTGATCGCAGCCCGTCGCGCTCATCCGGAACTCAGTCGCGGCAGCTACGCGAGCGTCGACGCTCCTCCAGGGGTGTGGGCATGGGAACGCGGCCAGATGACGGTCGCCGTGAACTGCTCGGGTCGGCCCGTGGACGTCAACATCGGGTCCGGCGTCGTCCTGATCGGCACGCGACGTGAACACAACGGTCGAACCGTGCGTGGTCCTCATCGGCTGGGGCCGTGGGAGGCGATCCTTGCGGACCGTGCAGACGGTGCGTGAGGACCGGGACATCGCCGCGGCCGTACGGACCGCGCTCCTGCGGCATCCCCACGTGATCGCCGTTGAGCTCATGGGCTCTCGCGCCTGCGGCACACCGAGCCCGTTGTCCGACTGGGACTTCACCGTCGACGTGAACGACTTCGCCGGCGTCACGGCGGACCTGCCAGCCCTCGTAGGCGAGCTCGAACCACTCTCCAAGCAATGGGATCGGCTCGGTCCCGACGACTACTGCTGCTACATGCTGACGTTGGCCGGCCCCGTCAAGATCGATCTCATCTTTCCCGGAGTTCCGCACGCGCCCGAGCCCCCCTGGGAGGTGGCTCCCGACACGCTGGATGGGATCGACCAGCACTTCTGGGACTGGGCTCTCTGGATGGCGGCGAAGGAACAGGGCGGGAAGGACGAACTCGTCTGGCAAGAGCTGAGGAAGATGAGTGAGCACCTGCTCAAGCCCATGGGAGTCGATCGGGTACCACGGTCGATCCACGCGGCGACCGTCGAGTACCTGGCCGCTCGCGAACGGCTGGAGTCATCACTCGCGGTCCAGGTTCCACGTCGCGTGGAGCTCGAGGTTCTCCCGGTCCTGCGCACCGCGCGGAGGGGTTGGACTCGACCTGAGGACGCATCCTGAAGTTGAATGAACGATCCGACCCATCGAAGGAGGGCGTCAATGGCGGAGATCGTGATGGAGGACGTCTCGAAGGTCTATGGGGATGGGACGACCGCCGTCTCCGATCTCACCCTCGACATCCGCGACGGAGAGTTCATCGTGCTCGTCGGTCCGTCCGGATGTGGCAAGACGACGGCGCTCCGGATGGTCGCCGGTCTCGAGAGCATCACCAACGGCACGATCCGGATCGGCGAACGCGTGATCAACGCCGTCCCCCCGAAGGAACGGGACATCGCGATGGTCTTCCAGAACTACGCGCTCTACCCGCACATGAGCGTTTACGACAACATGGCCTTCGGGCTGAAACTCCGCAAGTTGCCCAAAGAGGAGATCGATCGGCGGGTCCGGGAAGCGGCCACGATCCTCGGCCTCGAGGAGTTCCTCCAACGAAAGCCGAAGGCGCTCTCGGGTGGACAGCGGCAGCGCGTCGCCATGGGCCGGGCTATCGTCCGCGAGCCGAAGGCGTTCCTGATGGATGAGCCGCTGTCGAACCTCGACGCCAAGCTCCGTGTGCAGATGCGCTCTGAGATCGCTCGGATCCAGCACGATCTCAGCGTCACGACGATCTACGTCACCCATGACCAGGTCGAGGCCATGACCATGGGCGACCGGGTGGCGGTGATCCGCAAAGGCGTGCTTCAGCAGGTCGATACGCCACAGTACCTGTACGACCACCCACAGAACCTGTTCGTCGCCGGCTTCATCGGCTCGCCGGCGATGAACCTGGTGGAAGCGACACTGTCGCGGACGGACGGGACGGCCGCCGCCGAGTTCGGTGGGATCCGCCTGGATATCCCCCGAGATGTCTTCACCGCGCGTCCCGCTCTCGAGGGCTACGGGGGGAAGCAGGTCATCCTCGGCGTGCGTCCAGAAGACATGGAGGATGCGTCACTCGTCTCCGACGCGCCGGCGGATCGGCGGATCCGATCGGAGGTGATCCTGCGCGAAGCCCTTGGCGCCGACGTGCTCGCGCACTTCAAGATCAGGGCACCGGTCGTCCTGACCGAGGACGTGCGGGAGTTAGCTCACGACGTCGGCCGCGAGGCACTGGAAGCGGCCGAGAAGGGGGTCGCCTCGGGCGAGACGACGTTCATGGCCCGGCTGAACCCCCGGACCACGACCAAGGCGGGCGAGCCGATCGAGCTCGTCGTCGATGTGCATCGACTGCACTTCTTCGATCCCGAGACCGGACTCGGCATCTATGGGGATGCTGCTGCCTGAGCGTCCGGAAGACCGGTTGCCGCCACGGCGGCCAAGAAACGTCCGCTGTCTCGGACCCGGCGATCCTGCGTCTCGTAGTCGACGTGGACGATGCCGAAGCGGCAGGCGTACCCGCGCGACCATTCGAAGTTGTCGAGCATCGACCATACGAAGTAACCACGCAGCGGGACGCCGAGCTCGAGCGCTGCAAGGGCCGCCTCGAGGTGGCGACGCAAGAAATCGACCCGCTCGGGGTCGAGCGTCGGATCGACACCGTCGAGGTCGTAGGCCGCCCCGTTCTCGGTGATGTAGAGGGGAAGATCCCCGGTCCTGGATGCCGCGAACTGGAGCACCTCGGTGAGACCCTGCGGATAGACCTCCCACCCCATGTCCGTGCGTTCGCCTGGTTCGCTCTCCACGGGCGGCAGGAGCGGCGACCGGACGATCTGGCGGGAGTAGTAGTTCACGCCGAGGAAGTCGATCGGGGTGGCGATCACGTCCATGTCCCCGTCGAGCATCTCCCGTTGATCCCACCCCCACGCTCGAAGACCGTCCTCCGGGTAACCGCGTTGGACGATCGGATCGAGGTACCAGCGGTTGAACTGATCGTGTGCCACGACCGCAGCCTCCTGATCGAGCATGTGCCGGGTCGCAGGGTGCTTCGGCTCGAAGTTGAGGACGATGCCGGCCGATGACGCGGGAGCCTGGGCTCGGATCGCCTGCACGCCGAGGCCATGCGCGAGCAGGAGGTGGTGGGCTGCGGTGACGGCTGCGTCCGGCTCGACACGACCGGGCGCGTGCTCGCCCGTGCGATACCCGTGATCCGACACGATGTGGGGCTCGTTGATCGTGGCGAAGTGACCGACGCGATCTCCGAGTCTTCCCGCGACCACGGAGGCGTAGTCCGCGAAGGCATGAGCGGTGGTGCGATCGGGCCACCCACCCGCATCCTCGAGCGTCTGCGGAAGATCCCAGTGGTAGAGGGTCGCGTATGGAGCGATGCCGCGGGCCAACAGCTCGTCGACGAGACGATCGTAGAAGTCCAGCCCCGCCGGATCGACCGGACCTCTTCCCGCCGGGATCACGCGGGGCCAGGACACGGAGAAGCGGTACGCCGACAGACCGAGGTCGGCCATGAGCGCGATGTCCCCCCGATACCGGTGATAGTGGTCGCAGGCGACGTCGCCGGTATCGCCGTTCCGAACCCGACCGGGTGTGTGCGAGAACCGGTCCCAGATGCTCTCTCCACGACCGTCGACGCCAGTGGCGCCTTCGACCTGGTAGGCGGCCGTGGCGGCACCCCAGACGAAGTCAGGCGGGAACCGGCTGCTGGACATGGCGGCCCTCTCTTCCGCTGGAAGCGCTTCCAATGCTCTTTGGGAATCTACACCGTGTTGCGTTGACACGGCCAGACCCAAGGGTATCTAGTGTGAGAGCGCTCTCAACGGAGCGCGCGAGGATGGAGGGAGCTTGGCGCGAACCCTCGATGAGTTGGCGGCTCTGGTCGGAGTCTCGCGCGCCACCGTCTCTCGGGTCATCAACGGCGGTTCCGTTTCCGACACCACCCGCGATCGAGTCTTGGAAGCGCTGGAGCGCACCAACTTCCGGCCCAACGCCGCGGCTCGGACGCTCGCGTCGGGTCGCTCGGGGATCGTCGGCGTCGTCATGCACGTGAACCCCCACACGTTGTTCGCAGATCCCTATTTCGCGCAGCTGCTCCAAGGGATGAGCGATGCCCTCTCAGAGCGAGCGGCCGGGATGATGGTGTGGCTCGGGAACCGGACGAAGGAACAAACGCTCGGTCAGATCCTCGGGATCGGTCTGCTCGACGGGGTGATCGTCACCGCCCACAACCTCGACGATCCGCTCGTCGATGGCCTGCGAGCCTCGACCCTCCCGACGGTCCTCGTAGGCCACCGCAGCGCCGATAGAACGGCCAGCTACGTCGACATCGATAATGTCGGTGCCGCCGACACCGTGACCTCTCATCTGGTGGCACTCGGGAGGCGTCGGATCGGCCATATCACCGGCCGCCGAGGAACGGTCGCGGGAGAGGATCGGATCACCGGATTCCGCCGAGGGATGGACCGCGCCCACCTCTCCACGGATGGATCGATCGTCGAGGGTGACTTCACCGAGGAGTCGGGAGCGACCGGTGCCGCCCAGCTCCTCGAGCGTCGCGTGGACGCCATCTTCTGTGGGAACGACGCGACGGCTGCGGGCGCGCTCGGAACCATCCAAGCCCGCGGGCTTGCCGTCCCCGGCGACGTTGCCCTCGCCGGGTTCGACGATCTCGAGTTCGCAGCCCGGCTGGACCCGCCGCTCACGACCATCCGGCAGGGCGTCCACGCTCAGGGGACGGAGGCCGCCCGCGCCTTGTTCGAGCTCCTGCGGGATCCGAACGCGGGACCGCGGCGCGTGATCCTGCCCACGGAGCTCGTCATCAGGCGATCGACGATAGGAGGTGTGCAGACCACATGACCGAAGCCTCACGCGACCCACCGATGAGCCGGTCCGAGTCGACCCGACGAGCGAATTTGACCGCAGCGAATTTGACCGCAGGATGAGGGTATGCACGAATGAACCCACGAAGATCGAAGGAGGGGCTACATGCGTCGATCGAGACTGTCGATCCCGCTGGCGGTCGCACTACTGATCGCCGCTGCGTGTTCGACCAGCAGCAGCTCTAGCGGAGGGAGCGCCTCCGGGGGCCCGACCGAGGAGAACACCGGCAAGGTGAACATCTTGAGCGCGGTGGATCCGAAGGAAGGCAAGTCGATCCAGGGTCAGGTCCTCGACCCGGATATCAACGATGCGCAGAGCGACTACACGGTCGAGCTCGAGGCCGACGGCAACTTCGAACAGGATGTCAAGATCCGAGCCCAGGCAGGGACGCTCGACCTTGCCATGCTGCCGCAGCCCGGCGCCCTGGCCGACCTGGTCGCGACCGGCAACGCCGTGTCGATGGAGGACATGGGCTTCGACATCGGCCAGCTCGAGGCGACCTTCGGCAAGCCGTTCATGGACCTCGGCGTGGTCGACGGCAAGCACTACGAGATCCCAACCAACATCAACCTCAAGAGCATGATCTGGTACCCGAAGGACGACTTCGACAAGGCCGGCTACACGGTCCCGAAGACGTGGGACGAGTTGATGGCGCTGTCCGACCAGATCGTGGCCGATGGCGGGACGCCGTGGTGCGCGGGCTTCCAGAGTGAGGGCTCGTCGGGATGGCCAGCCACGGACTGGATGGAAGACATCATGCTCCGGACCGCGGGGCCGGACACGTACGACAAGTGGGTCAAGCATGAGATCCCCTTCAATGATCCGGCCGTGCTGACGGCAGCGCAGGACTTCGGCGGCGTGATGTTCCATCCGAACTATGTCCTGGGCGGCGCCGCGAACACCGCCTCCCTGGCCTTCGGTGACGCCCCACTGCCGATGTTCGACACCCCGCCCGGCTGCTGGCTGCACCGCCAGGCGAGCTTCATCCCGGCGTTCTTCCCCGAGACGGCCAAGGCCGGTGTCGACTACGACTGGTTCCCGTTCCCCTCGATGGACACCGAAGGGGGCCCGCTGTTCGGCGGCGAGGTCATGATGGCGTTCCGCAACGCGCCCGAGGTGAAGGACGCTCTTGAGCGCTTCTCCGGCACCGAGGTGCAATGTGGGATGGGCGGCTACGTCGGCTCCTCGCGCATCTCCCCGAACGTCAACGTCTCGAACGACTGCTACGCCGACCAGATCCTGAAGGACTCCTCCGACGTGCTGAAGGCGGGACTGACCTCCGGGAGCGCCAGGTTCGACGCCTCGGACCTGATGCCGCCGTCGGTCGGACAAGGGAGCGAATGGACCGGCATGATCAAGTACATGCAGCAGGGGCCCGACTCGATCCAAGGGATCCTGGACGACATCGAGGCGAGCTGGCCGTCGAGCTAGGACCTCGACGTGACGAGCGCAGATAGGCCGCCACCGGGCGGCGGGGCCGCGGAAGCGGTCCCGCCGCCTCCAGGCGCCGCCGTCTGGCTCTTCCTCTTTCGGCTGGTCGGTGCGATCGCGATCCCGATCGGCGCGTTCTACCTGCTGTGGATCACGTTCGACTTCCTGCGCAGCAGCGACGCGAACCGCGCGCTCGTGGTGCTGGTCGCGATCGTGGTCGGTTCGGGGGGAGTGTTCCTCCTCTATCTCGCGATGAATCGGGCGGTCGACCTGTTGCCTGCCACGCTCCGTGAGGGCGTCCGTCCGTGGATCTTCGTCGGTCCCGCGCTCGTGCTGTTGAGCGTCTTCCTGGTCTACCCGGTGATCAACACGATCCTCCTGAGCTTCAAGGATGCGCATTCGAAGGCATTCGTGGGGCTCGACAACTTCAAGTTCGTCTTCACCGACGAGAGCATGCTCCGCTCGATCCGGAACACGCTTGGGTGGATGATCCTCGTGCCGCTCGTCGCCACCGCGACCGGACTCGCGTTCGCGACCCTCGCCGATCGTCTTCGTCGTGGGGAGGCGGTGGCGAAGTCCGTGATCTTCCTGCCTCTCGCGATCTCGTTCGCGGGAGCGTCGATCACCTGGCGGCTCGTCTACAGCTTCCGACCCGAGGGATTCGGATCGAACATCGGTCTGCTGAACGGGGTCATGATCGGACTGGGTCAGAACCCTGTCGATTGGCTCACGCAGCACCCGTGGAACAACCTCTATCTGATGGTCATCATGGTCTGGATGCAGACCGGGTTCGCGATGGTCGTCCTCTCGGCGGCCATCAAGGCGATCCCCGCCGAGATCATCGAGGCCGCCCGCATCGACGGGGCGTCCGAGTGGCAGGTGTTCCGGCGGATCATGGTGCCGACCATCCTTCCCACGATCGTGGTGGTCGCGACCTACATGGTGATCAACGCGCTGAAGGTCTTCGACATCGTCTTCGTCATGGGCAACACAGAGGCCAACGGCACGGAGGTCGTGGCCGAACGCATGATCCATTGGTTCTTCATCGGAGGGAACTACGGCCGCGGCGCTGCGATCGCGGTGGTGCTGTTCATCGCCGTGATCCCGGTGATGGTCTGGAACGTGCGCCGGTTCCGTGAGGAGGAAGCGATCCGATGAGCATCGAGACGATCGAACGTCGCGAGGTGGAAGGTCTGCCGCCGACCGAGTCCCCGCCGAAGGGCGTCGGGGAGGGCGGGCGGGGTGGGTGGTTCCCACGGATCGTGATCCTCGTCGTCGCGATCCTGTGGTTGATCCCTGCGGTGGGTGTATTGATCACGTCGTTCCGCGAACCGGACCTCGTCAAGACGACCGGCTGGTGGACGGTCTTCGCCCACCCGTTCCAGATCGGTCAATGGACGCTCGCGAATTATCGAACCGCGCTCGATTCGGGAGGCCTCGGCAACGCCTTCATGAACAGTCTCGCGGTCACGATCCCCTCGACGGTCATCCCGATCACGATCGCCGCCTTCGCGGCGTACGCGTTCTCGTGGATGGAGTTCAAGGGCAGGTACATCCTGTTCGTCACCGTGGTAGGTCTCCTGGTGGTCCCACTCCAGATGGCGTTGATCCCGATCCTCAAGCTTTACGTGAACGGGGGGATATGGTTCGACAGACGGGTGTTCCCGGATCTGCATCTGAACGGGACGTTCTTGGCGGTGTGGCTCGCGCACACCGGATTCGGGCTCCCCCTCGCCATCTACCTCCTGCGCAATTACATCGGGTCGCTTCCGTCGTCGATCATCGAATCTGCGCAGATCGACGGAGCAGACCACTTCACGATCTTCTGGCGACTGATCGTCCCGCTGTCGGTGCCGGCCCTCGCCGCCTTCGCGATCTTCCAGTTCCTGTGGGTGTGGAACGACCTCCTCGTTGCCTACGTGTTCCTGGGTGGCACGAAGGATGTTCAAGTGCTCACGCTCGCATTGGCGTCCTTGAACGGCTTCGCGGGAGAGACGTGGCACCTGCTGACGGCGGCGGCCTTCATCTCGATGGTCCTGCCGCTCATCGTGTTCTTCTCGCTGCAGAAGTACTTCGTGCGCGGGCTCACCGCGGGCGCGGTGAAGGGCTGAGCGGATCGTGCCGCGGGTCAGACGACCGATCCTGGCGGGCGCCGAGCCATTGTCGGCACGTCGCAAGTGGCGAGCGATCCTGCTCGCGACGCTCGTGCTCACGCCGGGGTACTGGTCGATGCTCGCGGGGCTCGTCGCGGTAGGCTCGGACGACGACGGCGCCCCCTTGGCCGCCCCCTACATCGCCTTCGGCTTGGCCCTGCTGCCGTTCGTGTTCGTCGTCCTGGCGTTCCTCTCCGAGCACCCCCGAGCACCTGGGGCCGTCGTCAAGGCGATGCTGCTCGCGCTCGTCGTCGGGATCCCGATCTCAGCGATCGCCGCCGACGCGGTGACCGGTCTCGTGGCCGGTATCGGCGCCGGCGGCATCGCCGCGCTGCGGGCAGACATCGGCGACGACACGAAACGGCGGGTGATCGCCGTGGTCATCGTCTCGGCGGCCAGCTTCGTGCTGCTCCGCTCGATCCCGGAGGTCGCCTTGCTGCTGGCTCCGGTCTTGCCATTCACGAGCCTCGGGGTTGCCGACCATCTCTCCGAGCGTCGGAACGCCGTCAAGCCCGCCGGCCCATAAGGTCGTGCTCGGCAGTCCACATCGAGCGTGTTGGGCACACATTCGTAGGCTTTCACCGTGACTGGCCCGCCCAGCGAAGGATCGGCTCTGAGATTCGAGGCCGCTCTCTTCGAGGAATTGCTCCGGACAGCGAGGCACAGGAACACTGGGCACATCACGGTCGAGAGATTGAGCCTCGTCGGTTGGCCACCAGACTCACAAGTGACCGTCGTTTTCGACGCGGGATCGCGTCTCGTGGTGCGAACGTTCCCGATCTGGGTGACCGACCGGCCAAGGGAACCGATGGATCTCGTCAGTCTCAGCACCAGCATCTGGGCTGACATCGAGGAGATATTGACTTCGGGGGTTCCAGAGGCAGAAGGATAGAAGTGGTTCGACGACACTCTCGGGCGATGACTGTGTGTCGTTGAGACGCCCTCAAGAGCTCCTGCGAGGCGCCCGTATCTACCTACATGCCTTGCCGCAAGCTTGGGCTGTCTCCCGGGACCGGATGATCCTCCCGCGTTCCTTCCGGCCGCCCCTCCGGAGCTTCGCCGACCACGATCACGGGTTCGTCATCCGATCCTTCGGCCATGACGGCGTCGAGCTCCAAGAGCGACGACCGCATGCGGTCGCGGATGGCTTGCGCCTGACTCATCGTCCACTCGCGGAGCGGCGCCAGCTGCGCCTTCACGTTCGCCGCTTCGTCTCGGGCCTCCTTGAGCACGCGCTCGGCCAGTGCCCGCGTCTCTTTCTCCGCTTCCATGGCTTCGATGCGCTTGTTCGCGGCGTCCGTCCTTGCCTCCGCGATGAGTCGCCTCGACTCTAGGTCGGCCTTTCCTCGAAGAAGCTCGACGTCCCGATCGAACTCGCGGACGAGCTGGAGAACGTGTTCGGACATGCCTTCGTACGGGTCGCGGCGCGGGGGCGGCGACGAGTCGATCTTCTGCCGCAACTCATCGACCTTTCCACGTGCTTGATCGCGATCACGCTGTGACTGCTCCAGCCCGACACGTGCCTGCTGAAGGTCGCGCTGCGCGCGGTCGAGCCTCGACTCCAGATCGGAGACGCGCTGTCCGACAAGGCGCAGATGACCCAAGACCTGCTCTTGGTCGAAACCCTTCCGCACGATCCTGAAGGAAGGCGGCGTTCGGATGGGATCTACCGGCGGAAGATCTGGCTGGGACTGGGGCTGCTCCATGGTCCCTCCCTTTATGCGTCAAAGAAGTGGATCGCACTTGGGTGACACCAACGTACGTCGGTCGGTCTAACTCGGGTAGGGGCCGAAAGTAGAAGATCATGACCCCTCATCGCCCTACAGCACCAAGGCGGTCCTCGGGCTCA
>DATAEV010000233.1:0-7820 GCA_036257875.1 Actinomycetota bacterium
ACCCCGGCGAGCATGTTCCCGACGAACCGCTCGTGTCCGGGCACGTCCACGAACCCGATCTCGCGACCGCTCGGGAGCGTGCACCACGCATACCCGAGGTCGATCGTGAGCCCGCGACGCTTCTCCTCGGCCCACCGATCCGGGTCCATCCCGGTCATCCGGATGATCAGGGACGACTTCCCGTGGTCGACGTGACCGGCTGTCGCGATGACGCGGAGCTCTCCGCTCACATCAGCCTTCGTCGTCGAGGTCGTCGCCCTCCAATGCATAAAGGACCGCGCGCGCGAGATCGTGCAGCTGCTCGTCCGTGACGGTGCGAACGTCGAGCAGCACGTTGCCGTCCTCGACCCTGCAGAAGACCGATGGGGAGCCGCTGCGCAGCCGGGCCGCGAACGCCGGCGGGTCCGGCGCCTTCATCCGCACGCCCCACGACGGGAGCGCGAGCCCCGGCAGTGAGCCCCCGCCGACGACCGACTCGCACCGCACGACGTGCGCCCCTTCGAGGTCGCCGCCGATCGATCCGGACAGGCGATGCGCCCGCTTGGCAAGGAGCTCGTCGCCGGCATGCATCATCGCGTGGACGGGGACCTGGTCGTGGCGGCCGGTCGCGTGCAACCGGAGCGTCGCCTCGAGCGCCGCGATCTGGAGCTTGTCGACCCGCATCGCTCGGGCGAGTGGGTGTTTGCGGAGCCTGCCGATCAGGTCGGCACGCCCGACGATGCACCCGGCCTGCGGTCCGCCGAGGAGCTTGTCGGCGCTGCAGGTGACGAGGTCGGCGCCGTCGGCCAGGGCGCCGTGGACGGTCGGCTCGTCGCCGGGGAAGCTGCGCTCGTGGTCGAGCAGTCCCGACCCCACGTCGTAGATGAACGGGATCCCGTTCTTCCGAGCGAGGGCTCCGAGGTCCTTCGCCGAGACCTCGGCGGTGAACCCGACCACCTTGTAGTTGGACGGGTGCACCTTCAGGATCGCGGCCGAGCGGTCGTCGAGCGCGTTCCGGTAATCGGCCAGGCGTGTGCGGTTGGTCGTGCCGACCTCGACCAGCCTCGCTCCCGAGGCCTTCATGATGTCGGGGATCCGAAACTCCCCGCCGATCTCGATCAGTTCGCCCCGCGAGGCGAGGACCGACCGCCCCTTGGCGAGCGCGGCGAGCGTGAGGACCACGGCGGCGGCGCAGTTGTTCACGACGAGGGCGTCCTCCGCCTCGGTGAGCGAAGCCAGGAGCAGCTCCGCACGCCCCGACCGCCGCCCGCGCACCCCGCTGTTGCGATCGACCTCGAGGTCGGAGTAGCCGCTCGCCGTCCGGGCGATCGCGCGGATCGCTGATCCCGGGAGCGGCGCGCGCCCCAGGTTGGTGTGCAACAGCACACCGGTCGCGTTGATCACCGGCGTGAGACCGAACACCGTGTCGGCTGCCCGCCCGACCGCGACCGTGAGGATCTCGTCGTCCGACGGAGGCGTCGCGCCGTCCGCCGCGCTCGCGCGGACCTCGCTCAAGGTGGCGAGGAGCATCCGCTTCAGCAGGGGGCGGCCGACGGTCGCCGTCGCCCGTCGTCCCGGCTCCGACCGCAGCAAGGTATCGACCGACGGCACCTTCGCGCGGACGTCCCCCGCCATGGCCGCGAGCCTACAGCGGTAAGATGCCGCCCGATGTCCGACTCCGACGTCCGTCCGGCGTTCCAGAGCTCGGACCTCATGAACATGGTGCGCGGTGGCGGCGTGGACATCGTCCCCGCGGGCGAGTTCGCAACCGAGGAGATGATCCTCAACATCGGCCCGCAGCACCCGTCGACCCACGGGGTGCTGAGGATCGTCGTCGAGCTCGACGGGGAGGTCATCACCCGCGCCGAGCCCGTGATCGGATACATGCACCGCGGGGCCGAGAAGCTCGCCGAGTTCCGCGACGCGCGGCAGACCCTCGTGCTGATGAACCGCCACGACTGGTTGTCGGCGTTCAACAACGAGCTCGGCTGGACCATCGCCGTCGAGCGGCTCGCCGAGATCGAGGTTCCGGACCGAGCGCAGTGGATCCGGACGATGTTCGCCGAGTTCAACCGGATCATGAACCACCTCGTGTTCATGGGCTCGTACCCGCTCGAGCTGGGCGCGATGACGCCGATCTTCTACTCGTTCCGCGAGCGTGAGATGGTGCAGGATCTCGTCGAGTCGGCGACCGGGGCGCGGATGCATCACTCGTTCGCTCGCGTGGGCGGTCTCAGAGACGATCTTCCTCGCGGGTTCCTGAAGCGCGCCGGCGAGGTGCTCGCGGCGCTCCGGCGTCTGCTGAAGGACTACGACCAGCTGATCATGGGGAACGAGATCGTCTTCAAGCGATGCCGCGACGTCGGTCCTATCCACCCGAACATCGCGATCGCGTACGGCTGCTCGGGCCCCACGCTGCAGTCGACGGGGGTCGCGATGGACCCGCGGAAGGACACTCCCTACGAGAAGTACGGCGAGGTCGAGTTCGAGGTCCCGGTCGGCGAGCGGGGCGATTCGTACGACCGTCTGTGGGTGTTGGTCCAGCGCGTGCGGCAGTCGTGCGACATCATCGAGCAGTGCCTCGACCGGCTCCCGCCCGGTCCGTACAGGACAGCGGGCTTGCTCAACAAGGCGATCAAGATCCCCGAGGGCGAGGTCTACGTGCGCACCGAGAATCCGCTCGGCGTCCAGGGCTACTACGTGGTGGGCAACGGGAAGAAGGAGCCCTACCGGTTGAAGATGCGGACCGCCAGCTTCTCGAACATCAGCGTGCTGCCGGCGATCCTTCCGGGCACGCTGGTTCCGGACCTGATCGCGATCCTCGGCTCGATCTTCTTCGTGGTCGGCGACGTCGACAAGTAGCGCGACGCCGCTGTCGGCTTCGGCGTTCGGAAGGTAGGTTTCCTTCCCTCATGGCGCTCCCTTCGTTCACCGACGACTTCCCAGCCTGGTACCAGGAGGTGGTCCGTCAGGCGGACCTGGCGGAGAACTCGCTGGTCCGCGGGACGATGGTGATCAAGCCGTACGGCTACGCGCTGTGGGAGGCGATCCGCGACGCCCTCGACGTCCGGTTCAAGGAGACGGGGCACCAGAACCTGTACTTCCCGATGTTCATCCCGCTCCATCTCATGGAGCGGGAGAAGGAGCACGTCGAAGGGTTCGCTCACGAGTTCGTCCAGGTGACGCGGGTGGGGAGCGAGGAGCTCGCCGAGCCCTTGGTCGTGAGGCCGTCATCCGAGACGATCATCTGGCAGACCTACGCGAAGTGGGTCCAGAGCTACCGGGACCTTCCGCTGCTCTACAACCAGTGGGCGAACATCGTTCGCTGGGAGCTCCGTCCGCGTCTGTTCCTCCGCACCACGGAGTTCCTCTGGCAGGAAGGCCACACCGCGCACGAGACGAAGGATGAGGCCTGGGCCGAGGCGAAACAGATGCTCGAGGCATACCGGCAGGTCGCCGAGGACGTGATGGCCATGCCGGTGCACGTCGGCCGGAAGACGCCGGCCGAGCGGTTCCCCGGCGCCGAGGAGACGCTCACGATCGAGGCGTTGATGCGCGATCGCAAGGCGCTCCAAGCCGGGACGTCGCACTACCTCGGCCAGAACTTCGCGAAGGCCTACGGGATGCAGTTCCTGGGTCGCGACGGCGAGCAGCACTACGCGGAGGGCACCTCCTGGGGCGCCACGACGAGGCTCGTCGGCGGTCTCGTGATGACCCACGGCGACGAGCGAGGTCTGCGGCTGCCTCCTCGCGTCGCCCCGATCCAGGTGGTGGTCGTCCCGATCTTCCGGAACGACGACGAACGGGGCCGCGTGCTGGCGGAGACCGAGCGGCTCGCTGAGAGCTGGCGAGCGGCAGGCCTCCGCGTCAAGGTCGATGATCGGGATGACCTCCGGCCGGGGTACAAGTTCGCCGACTGGGAGCTCCGCGGCGTCCCGGTCCGCGTCGAGATCGGCCCGCGAGACCTCGACGCGGCACAGGTGACGATCGCGCGTCGTGACACCGGCGAGAAGTCGGCGGTCGGCCTCGATGCGGTGGCGGCGGTGCTCACCGGGTTGCAGGACGAGATCCAGCGCGCGCTGTTCGACGACGCGGTCGCGTTCCGCGAGGCGCACACGACGCGCGTGCGGTCGTACGACGAGCTCCGGGATGCGATCGAGGATCCCGGCGGGTTCGTGATCGGCGGATGGTGCGGGGACGCGGAGTGCGAGGACAAGGTGAAGGCCGAGACGAAGGCGACGATCCGGTTCCTGCCGTTCGAGCCCGAACCGGCCGACGGGCCGTGCGTGGTGTGCGGCCAGGCGGCCGTGGACACAGCCGCCTGGGCGATCGCCTACTGAGCCCTACGTCTGGCGGTTGACCCACACGCCGCCGGGTCCCGTATACGAATCGCCCTCGCCCCAGGTCGCGACGGTCTTGCCGGCGGACGTGATCGCCGTCTCGCCATAGTCGCCGTAGGGCTCCAGGAAGCCGTTCGCGGTCTTGTACGACGCGCCGCTCGTGACGTCCGAGATCTTGACGGGCGCCGTCCACGTCACGCCACCGTCGGCCGAGCTCCGGTACCAAACGTTCCAGGCGTCGAAGTTGCCGCTGTTCGTCTGCATGTACCAGGCGCGGACGTCGCCGGTGCCTCGCGACTCGACGGAGGGGAAATCGCCCATCTCGCCTGAGGTCGAGAGCGCTTGGCGGGCCGACCAGGTGGCCCCGCCGTCGGTCGAGCGCCGCGCCCAGACCGTCTCGTTCCCCTGCGAGACGGTCGCGCCGTCGTACAGCACGACGAGCGCGCCGTTCGCGTCGGCGGTGATCGCGCTGTGGCCGGGGTAGTAATCGTTGGGACATCCGGCGGCCATGCAGTTCGGGCCGATCTCGACGGTATCCACGAGGTTCGTGTTCCAGGTCGCGCCCCCGTTCGTGGAGCTGTACGCGTAGACGAGATCCTGCCCCGTGAGGGTGTGCGCGTTCGAGTACAGCAAGCTCGTCTCGGAGAACACGACCGTCCCGTTCGGCAACACGTCACCGTCGAACGCGTAGATGTACCGGGTCGAGTCCACGATCTTGGTCTGGGTCCACGTGGCGCCCCCGTCGTGGGACTGTGCGACGTAGGGGTCGCCACCGGTCGGCCCGTTGAACGCGACGTAGACGTCGTTGCCGTTGTCGGACACCGCGAGGACGGGCTTGTCGTTCCAGCTCACCTTCCCGAAGACGGGGACGGGCGTCGTCCAGTTCAGCCCGTGGTTCGTCGACTTGGAGAAGAAGACGTTGTAGCCGTTCATCCACGCCGCGTACACGGCCCCGGTGTTCGGCACGACCTCGATCTCCGGATCGAATTGTCCTTGCACGCCCCGGCATGTGCACAGGTACCGATCGGCTCCCCACGTGGCGCCGCCATCGGTGGAAATCTTCAAGACGTGATACGGCAGGGGGCATTGGTTCCCGCAGGCGGTCGGGCCGGTGTACCGCGTCGCCAGGAGGTAGACGTACGGGGCGTGGGGGTCCGCGGCGATCGCCGGTTCCCAATCGTCCGCCGTCGGGCTGATCACCTGCTCGCCTGCCCAGCCGGCCGGCGGTGCGGGCGGGGCTGGTCTGACGCGGACCGTGCCGGCCGTCTTCGCCGCACGCCACGCGTCGAGCCGCTCCTGGGTCAGCTGTCCCTCCTCCTCCGCTTCGGAGCTCCCGCCCTTCTCGCCCTCACCCTCCGCGCCCGCACCCTCCGCGTCGCGCTCGGTGGTGGCTCCGCCGCCAGGAGCGGCCGCGGTCCCGCCGCTGATCGTCAGGACCCCGACGATGACGACGGCGACGACGGACGACACGATCGCGAGGGACAGGCGACGACGCTGCATGGAAAACTTCCTCCGGGGGGACGTCCGGGGAACCGTACGGCCCGCCGCTCTACCGCGCAACTGAACGGCGTTCAGTCGCGATCGACGGGGCCGCCCCCGCAGAAGCTCGGTCCAGCCACGGTGGCGCGGCGAGTCCAGGCGTCGCGAGGAGCATCCACCGGAGCCGCCCGAGGCCACCCGGATCGATCAACAAGCTCGCCCGGCTGCGGCCCGACCACGTCCGGACCGCTTCGGTTCCCTCGCCTGCATCCATCGACCGGTGCTGCCGATCGAGCTGTCCGCGCAGCCATCGATCGAGACCGAGCGCCAGCAGGGCATCGCGCTGCGTAACCGATGGGAAGGGCGTCAGGCCGAGCGATCCCGCGTAGGACGCGATCAGCTCGAAGTCCACGCCCGCCGTGATGTCCGTCCGGCCGGGGTTCGCGAGCACATCTTCCACGAGCCCGTGTCCCCGGTAGCCGTGGACCGGACCGCCCGTGCTCCCCAGCCCGCCGTAGTCGATCAGGAGTGCGTAGCCGCGCTCGATCGTGCGATGCAGCGTGTCGATGAAGGCGAGCGCGCCGACCGGCGCGATCCGATCCCGGTCGGTGTCGGGCGACGCGAGGAGTTCGGACTCCGCCGGGGCCAGCACCTCGACGAGGTGCTCGCCATCCAGTCCGATCCGAACCTCGCGCTTCCCTCGGAGGATCCTGAACGGGAGGTTGTCGAGCAGCTCGTTCGCGAGGACCACATCGACGGCCGAGGGGAGCTCGGTCCTGACCTCGATCCCCTCGATCGCCGAGAGAGCCGTTCGCGCTCCCGGGCTCCGTTCGACCGCGGTGTAGGCGATCGGGAGCTCGCCGGCCCCGGCGAGCACGCACCGGGCGAGCGTCCCATCGCCGGCTCCCACCTCGGCGAGACGTAACGTCGGCCGCCCGAGGTGGTCGCCCACCAGCTCACGGAGGGCTTCGGTGACGAGCTCGCAGAAGACAGGATGCACGTGCGGGCTCGTGACGAAGTCACCGCCCGCCCCGACCGGGGGCGTTCGGTAGAAGCCTCCCGGCCCGTACAGCGCCAGCTCCATGAACTCGGCGAACGTGATCGGACCCGCCGACTCGATCGCCGTTCGGATCGCGTCGAACGCCTGAGACGGTGCCTCGGTCATCGTCGGCCAGTATGCCCGGGCCGCAGGCTGGGAGGATAGATGTTGTGGTGGAGCGAGCGATCCGCGAGGCGGCTGCCGCGATCTGCGTGCGGGACGGCGGGGCAGGCGAGCCCGAGGTGCTCGTCGTCGAACGGAGCCCCGAGAGCAGGTTCCTTCCCGGCTACATCGCGTTCCCCGGTGGTGCGGTGGAGCCGGGAGACGGTGCTCGCGCGGAGCGCTGGTTCGGCTCCGCCGACGACGGGCACCGTGCGGCGGCGCTCCGTGAGCTGATCGAAGAGGTCGGACTCGCCGTCACGTCCGGCGGCGTGGTCACCAGTCAGGAGATGGCGCCGATCGACGAGTTCCCGCCCGGACCGGACGCGATCCCCGAGGTCTGTCATTGGGTGGCGCCTCCCGAGGTGCCGGTCCGGTTCGATGCCCGCTACTTCGCCGTCTCGGTCGATCCGGGCATCGAGCCGGTCGTGGACGGTCGCGAGGTTGTGTCGGCTTGGTGGACGTCGCCCCGGGCGCTCCTGTCCGGTTGGACCGCCGGCACTCACAAGCTCTACTGGCCCACCTGGTTCACGGTGAGCGAGCTCGCGGCGTGCGCCTCGCGCGATGAGGTGCTGGCGCTCCGTTTCGAGGCGCGGGAACCGAGCACCGACGAGCAATGGAGCCTGCCACGCCACGTGATGGAGCACGAGTCGTGACGCTTGCGGTGATCCGCGTCCTCGCCTCGAACCCGAGCATCGCCACGCTCGACGGGACGAACACGTGGATCGTGGGCGAGGAACCGAGGATCGTGATCGATCCGGGGCCCGAGATCGATGAACATCTGGAAGAGGTCGCGCGGGCCGCGGGGCGAGTGGCGCACGTCC
>DATAEV010000238.1:0-5086 GCA_036257875.1 Actinomycetota bacterium
GCCTCACGCGGGAACCGCGACTCGGCCATCACGAGGTTCCGACGAAGATCGACGATCGTGTCGACGTGCTCGATGTCGACCGGACATTCGCGGACGCACGCGCCACACGTCACGCAATCCCAGACCACCTGATCGGCGACGGCGTTCGGGACGAGGGGCTGCAGCTCGACGATCCCCGCGCCGCCCGCGGTGATCAGCGGGGCTTCCTTCGCCACCTGGTCGCGGAGATCCATGATCAACAGCTTCGGCGAGAGCGCCTTCCCGGTGCTCCACGCCGGGCAGACCTCCTGGCAGCGACCGCACTCCGTGCACGAGAACAGATCTAGCACCTGCTTGCGCGACAGGTCGGTCGCGACGGACGCGCCGAGCCGCACGTCCGCATCCGCTCCCTCGAGGTCGATCCGGAGCGGCTCGAGGTAGCCGCGAGGTTGGTTCTTCGCGAGATAGACGTTGGGGGCGGCCGTGATGATGTGCAGGTGCTTCGACCGCGGCAGGTAGGTGAGGAACCCCAGGACGATCAGCAGGTGGGACCACACCAGGACGCGCTCGGCCACCTCGGTGCCTCGGCCGCCACCGAACAACCCGGAGAGCGCGTCGGCGACCGGCGCGGCGGCGGGATGATCCGCGAACCCGAGTGCGATGCGGCTCGCGTTCCAGAGCAACAACGTGGTGACGATCGCGAGGATCGCGAGCAGGATCCCGTCCGCCTCCTCCATGTGCGAGCCACGGAACCGGTCCGGTCGCTGGATCTTGCGGATCGTGAACGCGATCGCGACGCCGAGGACCACGAGGATCGCGAAGAGATCCTGGAGGAACGCGAACCACGCCACGTGGCCGAGGTACGGGAGCGTCCAGTGGGGGTCGATCGCCGCGAGCATCGCCTCGACGATCGTGGGCAACAGGACGAGGAAGCCCCAGAAGATGAACGCGTGCATCACGCCGGGCGCGGCCTTCTGGAAGAGCTTGCGCTGCCCGAGCACGTGGGAGAGCTCCCGGCGCGCCCGCGCGCCGGGGTGGTCCGTGCGCGCGGCGGGCCGCGCCGCGCGCAGGACGTCGAGCCGCGCGCGGGCGCGCCTCCAGAACAGGGTGACCGCCACGGCCAGGACGGCCGCGAGGGCGAGGGCGCTCAGGAGCCTTTGCGTCGGCGGATCTCCTCCGTGAGGGCGGGGAGCACCTGGAACAGGTCGCCGACCACGCCCAGGTCTGCCATCGCGAGGAGCGGAGCGTCCGCGTCCTTGTTGATCGCGACGATGCGCTTCGCGCCCTTCATCCCCACGATGTGCTGCAAGGCGCCGCTGATCCCGGCGGCGAGGTAGACCTCGGGCTTGACGGTCTTGCCCGTCTGCCCGATCTGGTAGCTGTACGGCACCCACCCGGCGTCGACGGCGGCGCGGGAGGCACCGACGGCCGCGCCGCCGATCGCGCTCGCCAGCTCGTCGAGCATCGCGAAGGCGTCGGGCCCACCCAATCCGCGCCCCCCGGCCAGCACCACCTTCGCGTCCTCCAGCCGAGGGCCGGTCGCCGCTTCTTCGTGACGTTCCACGACCCGCGCGCCCCGGACGTCCTCGGGAACGTCGGCGTCGACCGGCACGACCCGTGCCGTGCCACCCGTCGGTTCGGCGGCGATGCTCTTCGGCCGCAGGAGGATGAGCGTTGGCGACGGCCCGGCGAGCTCGACGTCGACGATCTTCGTGCCGCCGAAGATCTCTGCCCGGGCGTGTCGAGGATCCGCGATGCTCGTGGCGTTGCCCATGAGGGCCGATCCGATCCTCCCCTGGAGTCGGCCGGCCACGTCACGCGAGTCGTAGGTCTGCGCGAACAGGACGACGTCGGGAGTCTGCGCCTCGATCAGGCCCGCCAGGACGTGGGCGGCCGGCCTGCCGGGATGTTCGGTGAAGACCGGATCGTCGGAGGCGTACACGGTGGCGGCGCCGTGCGTCCCGAGCTCGACCGCCGCCTCGGTCGCGCCGGGACCCAGCGCGATCGCCGTGGGATCGTCGTCGAACGACCGGGCGTGGGTCAGCAGCTCGAACGCGGCCGGGTGCGGGCCATCGGGGGTGATCTCGGCGAAGACCCAGGCCCCCGCCACGTCAGATCACCTTCGCCTCGGCGAGGAGGTCGGCGATCCTTCCGACCGCCTCGTCACCCTGCACGACCTCGCCACCAGACGTGGCCGGCGCATCCGTCACCGCGGTGACGGTCTGTGTCGCGGCCAGGTCCGACAGTCCGAGGTCCTGCAGGCTCGGCCGGTCCACCGGCTTCTGCTTCGCTTGCATGATGCCTTTGAGGCTCGGATACCGCGGTTCGACCGAGCCGGCGGTGACCGTCACGACGGCGGGGAGCGGGCACTCATAGACGTCGTACCCGCGCTCGGTCATCCGTTCGATGCGGACCCCCGCGTCGGAGGGTTCGAGACGCCGGACGGCGGTCACGCTCGCGATCCCGAGGATCTCCGCAACGGTCACCGGCACCGTCCCGGTGTATCCGTCGGTCGACTCGACGCCGGCAACGACGAGGTCGAAGGGATACCTCGCCATCGCCGCGGCGAGGACACGGGCGGTCACGAGCGCGTCCGCTCCGCGGAGCGCGGGATCGCTCACGAGCATCCCGCGGCCAGCGCCCATCGCGAGCGCGCGTTGGAGGGCCTGTCCCGCTTCCTCGGGCCCCATCGAGACGACGGTCACGTCCCCGCCGTGTTGTTCGGTGAGCTGCAGCGCGAGCTCCAAGCCGTACTCGTCGCCGGGGTCCAGCATCCCCTCGACGCCGCTTCGCTGCACGAGGTGATCCGGACCGAGGGTCGGCGTGCCGGTCGGGACGAGCTTCGCGCACACGACGACGTTCACCGTGGCAGCCTACCGGGCACGCCCCATCGAGGGACGCACGGATACAGTCTGACCCGTGCCTGACGAGGTTCGTCCACCGAGCGCTCTCGACGGCGTCCTCGTCGCCGACTTCTCCCGCGTCCTGGCCGGACCGCTCGCGACGATGATCCTCGGTGACCTCGGGGCCGAGGTCATCAAGGTGGAGCACCCGGACGGCGGCGACGACACGCGCGAGTGGGGCCCGCCGTGGTCTCCGGAGGGCGATTCCAGCTACTACCTGGGGCTCAACCGGAACAAGCGGAGCGTGACCCTCGACCTGAAGGACCCGACCGACCTGGGCGCCGCCACGGATCTCGCGCGGCGGGCCGACGTCGTGATCGAGAACTTCCGGCCCGGCGTGATGCGTCGCTTCGGTCTGGATGAGCCGTCCGTCCGGGCTTCGAATCCCGCCGTCGTGTACTGCAGCATCCTGGGGATCGGTCGCGGGGACGTCGCCGGCTACGACTTCCTGGCGCAGGCGGTCGGCGGCCTGATGAGCGTCACGGGTGATCCCGAGGGCGAGCCTCGGAAGGTCGGCGTGGCGCTCGTGGACGTGATGGCGGGTCTGCACGCGGCGATCGGGATCGTGGCGGCGCTCCGCCACCGTGAACGGACCGGTGAAGGTCAGCTCGTCGAGGTCGATCTGCTGTCGACCACGTTGTTCTCGCTCGTGAACCAAGCGAGCGGGTACCTGACGGCGGGCGTCGTCCCCCATCGGATGGGGAACCGGCACCCGAGCATCGCCCCCTACGAGACGTTCGCCACCTCCGACGGGCCCATCGTGATCGCGGTGGGCAACGACGGACAGTTCCGGACGCTCTGCCGGTCGTTGGACGTCGAGTCGCTCGCCGACGACCCGGGCTTCGCGACCAACGGCGATCGGGTGACGAACCGGGACGCGCTCGTTGGCGCGTTGGAGGCGCGGCTTCGGTCCGCGTCCGCGGCCTCCTGGGTCGACCGCTTGCGTCGCGACGGGATCCCGTGCGGCGTCGTCCACGATGTGGCCGAGGCCTTCGCCTACGCTCGGACGGTTGACCTCGATCCCGTCGCGACGCTTCAGCGTCGCGACGGGATCGAGGTCGACACGGTGGCCAACCCGCTCCGCATGTCGTTGACGCCGGTCCGCTACGACCTGCCGCCGCCGTCCCTCGGCGAGCACACCGGCGAGGTCGTCGGCCGGGCGGGCGAGAAGGACGTCCCTCGTGGGACCATCAGGGGAGAACCTGGCAGGGGAGAACCCGGGAACGCCAAGGAGAAGCCATGAGCGAACTCAAGCCGTCGGATCTGCTGGACCTTGATGCCCTGCTCTCGGACGAGGAGCGCCAGATCCGGGACCTCGCCCGCGAATGGGTGCGCGACCGGATCCTGCCGGAGGTCGACGATTGGTACGAACGGGGTGAGTTCCCCGCGCGGGAGCTGGCCAAGGAGCTCGGCGAGCTCGGATTCTTCGGGATGCAGCTGCCGGGGATCGGCGACCTCGGCGCGGTCGCCTACGGGTTGGTCGAGCTGGAGCTCGAGGCCGGCGACTCCGGGCTGCGATCGTTCGTCTCCGTCCAGAGCGCGCTGGCGATGTACGCGATCCACGCGTTCGGCTCCGACGAACAGAAGGCGCACTGGTTGCCGCGCATGGCGAGCGGGGACGCGATCGGCTGCTTCGGTCTCTCGGAGCCCGACAGCGGGAGCGATCCGGGATCCATGCGAACGACCGCGCGCCGCGACGGCGACGATTGGATCGTGAACGGCACGAAGATGTGGATCACGAACGGCGGGGTGTCCGACGTGGCCGTCGTCTGGGCGAACACCGACGACGGGATCCGCGGCTTCCTGGTGCCGTGCGACCTGCCCGGGTTCAGCGCACCCGACATCCACCGGAAGATGTCGCTGCGCGCCTCGGTGACCTCGGAGCTGGTGATGGACGACGTGCGGCTCCCCGCGGACGCGATCCTCCCCGGCGTCGAAGGGTTGCGCGGCCCCCTGAGCTGTCTCAACGAGGCGCGGTACGGGATCGTGTGGGGCGTGATGGGCGCCGCCCGGACGTGCTTCGAGACCGCGCTCACCTACGCGAAGGATCGCGTGCAGTTCGGCCGGCCGATCGCCTCGTTCCAACTGACGCAGAAGAAGCTCGCCGACATGGCGGTCGAGCTGACGAAGGGCACGCTCCTCGCCTACCAGCTCGGCAGGATGAAGGAGGAAGGGCGGCTCCGCGCCGAACAGGTGTCGCTCGG
>DATAEV010000247.1:0-4384 GCA_036257875.1 Actinomycetota bacterium
GACCCGGCGACCGGATCGGCCGCGGGCCCGCTCGGCGCGTACCTCTCCGAACTCGGCGGGGCCGGGATGCCCGGGCACATGACGATCGCGCAGGGTGAGATGGTCGGCCGGCCGTCGTTCCTCGAGGTCGACGTCGTCCGAGACCCCACGGGCTGGGTCGTGTCGGTCGGGGGCGGCGTGCAGGTGGTCGGCGAGGGCTGGTTCGAGCTCTAGACGGCGGTCGCTTCGCACGTCATCTGCGGCTCGCTCACCGTGTCGCTTCCGTCGGCTTGCACGCGGACGGAGAGGTCGCGCGTCTGCCCTTCCAAGAGGCTGACGGGCTTCACGAGCTGGCCGTCGTCGAACGTTGCGCTCGTGCCGGGAGCGGCGCTGAGCTGGCAAGTCGCGTAGAGAGGTCCGTGGCCGATGTTGGTGACGATGAAGGTGTAGCAGACAGGGGCGTGACTCCCGACCGGGCACTCGGTGTGCTGGGCGGTGCTGATGTCGATCGGGGCCTTCGCGGTCTGCGATCGCGTGGCGAGGAGGAAGAAGAGACTTGCGCCGGCGAGCAGACCTACCGCCAGCAACGCGATCGCGATGTAGTACCCGGAGGAAGGTCGCGCGTCACCGGCCATGGGAGGAGCGTACCCTTCCATCCCCGCCGACGGGTAGGCTGCTTGCCCGCGGGGCGTAGCGCAGCCTGGTAGCGCGCGTGCTTTGGGAGCACGAGGTCGCGGGTTCGAATCCCGCCGCCCCGACCGCAGCCCCATCACCCGGCGATGGCGCGTGCCGTCGACGTCACGGCTGCCGCGATGATCACCACCACGAGCACCGGTGCGCGGAACCGGATCGCGACGGCGGCGGCGCCGACACCCAGCACGCGACCGTCGAGCACCAGATGCTGCCCGTTCGCGAACGTGCCGATCGCGACCAGGGCGGCCAGCAGCGCGGGGCCCAGCAAACCGACGACCCCGGTGAACCGGTCGGGGAGCTGCTTGCCTCCGAAGAGCACCGGGCCCGCGGCCTTGAGCGCGAGCGTGCCGACCCCGGACGCGATGACGACGATCCACACCGTACTCACGGCCGTCTCCGAAGACCGATCAAGCACGCGGCTCCGGCGGCAACGATCGGGACCCCCGCCGGCGTGAACGGAGTGAGCGTGAGGGCGATCGCCGCGCCGAGGAGCGCGGCGATCGCCGGTGGCGGGGCTCCGATCCGGAGCCCCGCCACCTGCGTCGTGCGTTCGGTGCTGCGGAGCTGGGGCACGAGCAGCGCGAGGAACAGCGCCGGGAACGCAGCGTCCAGACCGAGTCGCGCGGGATCACCGATCACGTCGCCGAAGACCACGCCGCCGATCGTTCCGAGGACCCAGGCGATCCAGATCCCCATCCCCGCCGCAAGGAGGACGCGCGGGTTCCACCGGCCCGTCCCCTCGGCCGCGATCACCCACGACTCGTCGACCGTGAGATGCGCGTGGAGCAGACGTGACCAGATGCTGCCCCGGAGCCATGGCGCGACCGTCACACCGATCGGCAGGTAGCGCGCGTTGAGCATCAAGGCGGAGAGGGCGGCAGTGGCCGCCGCACCGCCGGCCTGCAGGACCGACGCGGCCGCGAACTGCGCCGATCCCGCGAACGTCGTGATCGACATGACGACGGGGGCCACGCCCCCCATCCCGGCTGCCCGTGCGAGCACCCCGTACGACAGACCGAACCCGAAGACGGCGACCGCCATCGGGACGACCGCCACCGCGCCTTCTCGGAAGCCGCGATCGCCCGAGGTCTCCGCCATCCGCCGATGCTATCGACGGCCGCTCGTACCCTGTTGGCGCCATGAGGGTTCGGTCCAGCTGCCCGGAGCTTCCCGTCGAGCGTGTCCGTCGCGCCCTCTCCGGGCTGCCCGAAGCCCAGCGGTACGCGATCGAGGTCAAGCCGCTCCGCTACCGTCAGCGGCCGCACCTCTCGGCCTGGACGGATTTCTCGGAGCGGACGATCACCTTGCAGGTGCCCGAGCCCTTCCTCCCGTTCGGCGAGGTCGTGCCGTACGGGGCGCAACGACGCCCGGGCAAGGGGCTGAAGTTCATCTGGCTGACCGAAGGCGTGACCTTCCGGACGGAGCGCGAGGTGCTCCGGTTCCTCTACCTGCACGAATGGATGCATTGGTACCTGCGCGAGCAGCTCGGCAAGAAGTCCGCGGCGGAGACCGCGTGCGATCGGTTCGCGCTCCGGAACTACCGGCGTCGGGTGGTGACGGCAGACGACGCGGAGGCGGCGCTCATCCGCCGGTCCCCGGCGTAACGCCGTCCGCGGTTCCGATCGCGCTCTGCAGCAGCACGCCGAAGTGATCCACGCGCATCCGCTGTCGCTCGGGCTGGTTCCGCCATCGGTGGAACAGACCGGGGTCGAGCTCCTCGGTGACGAGCGCGTCCTGGATCGCGCCCGAGAGCCAATCCAGCAGGGACACGATCGTCTCGAGGTCGACATCCGTTCGGACCTCGCCGCGTAGCTGCCCCCACTCGACGAACTCGAGGGTTCCGTAGGGGTCCTCGCTCACGAGCCATCGGTTGATGTCGCGCCGGAGCTCCAGGTCGGTGCTGTAGTTGCCGATCAGGACGACCCGGTAGGGGATGCGATCGTCCTCGACGTAGTGCTCGGTCCGGTCCAACCAGTAACGCACCACGGGGAAGAACCCCGTCTCCTGGACCTCGGCAGGAGCGTCGAGCCACGCCGGGAGTGCGGCGACCGCGCGCTTGTAGCACGCGAGGAACAGGCCGGCCTTCGAGCCGTAGTGCTGGAAGATCGAGCCCTTCGCGATCCCGAGCTCGAGGGCCATGTCCTCGATGCGCGCGCCCTGCAAGCCATCCTCAGCGAAATGACGCATCGCGCAGCCCACGATGAGCTCGCGCTTGGCCTCGGCCCGGGCGCTGCGCTTCCGGGTGGTCGTATCAGGTCGCATGCGAGGCCATCGACGACACCACGTCGGCGAGCGTTCCGTCGACCCTCGCGAGACCCTTCATCGTGTATTCGATGTCGTAGCCGAACCCGAAGCGGATCCCTTTCTTGAGACCGAACATCGCCCCCGGCACGAGGAGCACGCTCTGCTCGACACGGATCCGTTCGGCGAGCTCCGGCGACCGGACGGGGAGCTCGTACGTGACGTAGGCGATCGCGCCCGCGAGCGGTCGCACATAGTGGAAGTAGGGGTGGGCCTCGATCCAGGCTTCGAGCCGGGGGAGATTCGCCCGCACGATCGAACGGGTCCGTCCGAGCACGTTCTCCCGGACGTCGGGTCGCATCGTGAGAGCCGCGAGGCGATCGCTCACGACCCCGGGCGTCAGGGTCGTGTAGTCGTGGCGCGACCAGATCTTCGCGATCGCCTCGTCGGGGGCAACGGCCCACCCGACCCGGAGCCCCGGCATCGCGAAGGCCTTGGACAGCCCCGACGTGACGATCACCTTGTCGTAGCGGCCCCAGAAGGTCGGTGACGCGACATCGGCGTCCAGCTCCGCGCCGCGGTAGATCTCGTCCGCGACGATCCACGCGCCGGCGCGCGCCGCGACGTCGATCACGGCCTGCATCTCGCCCTCCGTCAACACGGCCCCCGTCGGGTTGTTCGGATTGCAGAGCATGATCACGGAGGTGCGCTTGCCGACGGCCCGGTCGAGCCCCTCGACGTCCAGGGACCAGCGTCCGTCGCGGAGCTTCAGCTTGAAGGTGTCGACGCCGTCGCCGAAGAACGGACCCAAGCCGAGCCCTTGGCAGTAGTTGGGAAGCATGAAGGCGAGCCGGTCGCGAGGTCCAAGGAGCGACCAGAGGGAGAGCAGGTTCGATTCGGATCCGCCGTTCATCAGGGTGACGTTCTCCGGCGAGCACTCCGGATACCACTGGGCGATGTTCGAGCGAGTCTCGTACGAACCCTCGGACAGCGGGTACCCGAGGGTCTGTTGGAGGAAGAACTCCGCATCGGCGTCCGGGCCGAGCAGATCGCGGATCGTCAGCGGGGTGACGCCGGATTCCGAAAGGTCGTAGTCGACGAGGTGCCAGTAGCGGGACTGGTACCGCTCCATCTCGAACGGATCGATGTGCGCCATGGGGTGACGCTAGCGCGGGCGGTGGGAGCCGCCAAGCCCGGTCGGGTTGACCCGAGGACGTCCGCACGCGACGCTCCCGCACGATGACCACGGGCGTTCGGGTCCTGCGGCACGACGACGTGCGCACGGCGCTTCCGATGGCGGCCTGCATCGACGCGGTCGAGGCCGCGTTCGTCGCGTACTCGACCGGCGGTGCCCAGATCCCCGGCGTGATCCACCTCGACGTTCCCGAGGCGGGGGGCGAGATCCACGTGAAGGCGGGTCACCTGGACGGCGCGCCGGCCTACGCCGTCAAGGTGTCGAGCGGATTCTCGG
>DATAEV010000337.1:0-5552 GCA_036257875.1 Actinomycetota bacterium
TTTTCGCGGGCGCGCGATCGTGCACCGGGCCGGTTCAACGGAGGTCGGCCCGCTCCTCGACGAGCTCGGATCCCTGCTGCCCGCCGAGCGGCGGACCTCAGCCGCCATCATCGAGGTCGTCCCCGAGGGCGCCTTCGTGACATACGGCATCGGCATCTCACTGGCGAAGATGCGCGATCCCGGATCTGCTCGGGCACGCGTCCCGGTGACATGAGGAAGGAGTGATCACGATGCAGCTCGAAGAGACGACCCCGAGCGAGGTCCTGCGACATAGGGCCATCAAGCGCCTCAAGAAGCGCCGCGACTTCGCCGGACATCTGCTCGTCTACTTCTTGGTCAACACGTTCATCGTGTTGATCTGGTTCATGACGGGGGCGAACGGGTTCTTCTGGCCGGTGTTCTTCATCGTGGGATGGGGGATCGGTGTCGTGATGAACGCGTGGGACGTGTATCGCAACGACGAGTTCGACGAGACGCAGATCCGCCGGGAGATGGACCGCCTCCAGCGGATCGGAGGAGGGGCGAGATGAAGATCGAGTATCTGCATGCGTCGAAGTTCGGCAACGGGGCGATGGTCGCGGAGGAGTTCAAGCAGCAGATGGCGACCCGGGGAGTCTCGGTCGACGTGCACCATATCCACGAGATCGCGCCGAAGGCGCTGCCGTCGGCCGACCTGTACGTGTTCAGCTCGCCGGGTCGCATGGGCCGGCCGATCCGGGGGATGCGCCGTTTCTTGAAGAAAGACGTGACGCTGCCCGCGGGCACGGAGTACGCACTCCTGACGACCGAGATGGCACCGCGGCGGGACAAGAAGACCGGGAGGATGCCGACCGAGGAGGACATCTGCAAGTTCCAGCATGTGCGCCCGATCATGAACGAGACGCTTCAGCGCAAGGGCCTGGTCAAGGTGGCGGAAGACAAGATCTACGTGACAGATCTCAAAGGCCCACTGGAAGAGGGATGGCAGAAGAAGGTCGCCGCTTACGTAACCCTCATCCTTCAGGACCTGGCGGGTGGGGACCGGGCGTATGTGACCCCGGGTTCGACCAATCTCGCGAGCTGAGGCTCCTCTCGCTAACGTGATCTGTGTCACCGCGGAGCGTCATTCGGTCGTCGACTGGATCGGCGAGCGTTCCTGCAGCCGGACCATGAACGCGATCAGCTGCCCCAGGAGGAGTCCCGGGGCAGCTGATCGTGACTCACGCCGCCTTGAGGGCCACGGTCGACGCCGGATCCGGCCGCACGTCCACCGAGGGGTCCCTGCAGATGCGGGTCGCAGGATCGGCAGATGCGCTGGGAGTCGAATCCCGATTGATCGCCGCCCTCAGAGAAGATCCTAGTTCAACGATCATCATGCCGGCCTCCGTTGTGACCGTCACCGTGATTCGGCTGGCTACTCCTTGACGACGTCGCAGATCGTCCGCGCGGGACCTATCGCGGGCGGACCTGGTTGTGTACGTGCTCGATCCAGGTGCGCGGCACACGTCGGCAGATGTCGAGGAGTTGATCGTGCGCGGTGTGACGGCGCCACCACCGTGGCTGAAGGTCATCGCCAGCGTCAGCGCTGATGCGGATACGCGCTCGGTCTGGAACGTGGAGGTCGACCGTGGCGAGGTCGCTTTCGTGGGAGCTCCCCGACATGGACGGTTCGTGCCTGAGTCGGTGGGGCACGTGCGGATCGTCCCCTCAGAGCCCTGGTATCCGTGCGCTTCTTGGCGTCGCAGGCTTACCGAAGGTCCTTCTGAGGGCGGGACGTTCGTCCGGAAGCGCCGCGTCGTCGATAGAGCATGCTCGTATCAAGGAGGCACGAGATGCACCATCACATGATCCACTGGCGGATGGCCCCGGCCGACGTCGATGACGCTGAGCTCGCCGCGTTGCTGCTTCTAGAGCGACGCAGCGAGAGTACGTCGAGTTCCTCGATCCCGATCTCGGTCATCTGGGCCCGACTCACATAGGGAGGATGAGATGCAGCCCATCACGCGAAGGCGTCTATTGCAGTACGGCCTGGGAGCGAGTGCCGCCCTCACGCTGCCATGGACCGCGCGTATCTCATCTGCGAGCGTGGCTAAGGGCGGCAAGGTCTCGGCGCGAAGCGGCAAGCTGACGAAGTACATGCAGCCGGTACCGCTTCCCGGCGATGGGATCGTGGTCGCGACCCCGAGCGGACCCAACCGATACGCATTCACGCAGAGAGAGATCGCGCGGCAGCTGCATCCTCACCTGCCTCCGACGCCGCTGTGGGCCTACGACGACGGGTCCGGCCTCGCCGGCCAGTCGGGCTCGTTCGGGATGGCGGTCGTGGCGAAGACGGGGACGCCACTCGAGGTGGCCTATACCCACGATCTTCCCGAGATCTACCCAGACTGGTTGCCGGTCGATACCCGGCTCACGCCCCTCGGCAACGAGGTGCGGTTGATGACGCACCTGCACGGCGGCTTCGTCGCCGCGGACAGCGACGGCAATCCGGCCGAGACCCCCGATGGGTTCGGTCCCGGCGAAACGCAATCCGTCTTCTACACGAACCAGGCGCCCCAGATGCCACCCTCGCAGCTCTGGTTCCATGATCACGGCTTGGGCACGACCCGTCTCAACGTCTTCGCGGGGCTGGCAGCCGCCTACATCCTCCGGGACGAGTTCGATACCGGTGAGGAGCCCAACCCGATCGGGATCCCCGGCGGCGCCTACGAGATCCCGTTGGTCGTTCAGGACCGCCAGTTCAACTCCGACGGCACGTTCCTGTATCCGAGGACCGACATCGAAGGCGCCACGTGGATCGGGGAGTACTTCGGCGACACGATGCTCGTCAACGGCAAGGTTTGGCCTTTCCTCGATGTCGAGCCTCGGATGTACCGGCTCCGGATCCTGAACGGGTGCAACGCGAGGATCCTGAGCCTCGATATCGGCGCGCCGAGCCTCTGGCAGATCGGCGCCGAGGGTGGCATGTGGGATCTGCCCGTGCCGGTCGGGAGACTCGTACTGGCCCCCGCCGAACGGGCCGACGTGCTCGTGGACTTCAGCCGGTTCGCCGGCGAGACCCTCGTGCTCAAGAACCACAACCCCTCGAAGCCGGTGGTCACCCCGGCGCCTTCTCTGTCGCAGGTGATGCAGATCAGGGTGGGCGATGCCGTCAGCCAGCCGGGGCCGACGTCCATCCCGTCGAGCTTGCCGGGGCGCGCCGCCGACCTGCACAACCCGGTGAGCACTCGCTACATCACGCTCAACGAGATCGACATCGATGAAGCGACCTGGTTCTTGAACCTGAACGGTGTGCACTTCGACGAGGGAGCGGCTACCGAGACCCCGAAGGTCGGCGCGGTGGAGGACTGGGTGTACGTGAACCTCACCGGCGACACCCACCCGATGCACTTGCACCTCGTAACGTTCCAAGTGGTCGGCCGGACACCGTTCGACGTTGAGGCCTACGAGGAAGGGAACGAGGGGCTGCACGGCGTCCCCGGCGGGATCGACCCGAGCCCCTTCGCCACCGGTCCGATGCTTCCGCCCGCGCCCGAGGAGCGCGGCTTCAAGGATACGGTCAAGGTGAATCCCGGATACTTCACTACCATCAGGGCGAAGTTCGAGCTGCCCGCGGCCGTATCCGCTCCTCAGGACTACGTCCACCACTGCCACATCGTCGAGCACGAGGACAACGACATGATGCGGCCGTTCACGGTCTCGCCCTGATCGTCGTCTGGCTGAGCCCATTCGACCATGGCGAGCTTCGCTGCCGCGGCGGCCCGGGACAAAGCCATGATCCCTCGTAGGGCTGGTTCCGAGTCCGGCGTCAGGATCAAGACGACGGACCAGATCCAGATCGTGATTCCGCCGACAAGGACGGCGACGGAAATCGCCGCCAGGACGGCCGTTGGACCGCCGACATCGAAGAGTGCTGGATGGGACGATGTTCAGCGCCAAGCCGACGACGACGAACGGCAGCGTGAACAACCCGATCTGTCGCCGCTTCCAACCAGCCCTTTCAGATCCATGGTTGCACTCATCCGTCATGCGCATGGGTCGCGTCGAGGGTCACCCAGCGTGCCTGGATCCGACAGATGACCCGTATCTCGCGCAGGCGCTGCTGGACGGGGTAGATGTGGCCGTAGAAGCAGTGGTAACGGGTGTACTTGCGGGTCAGCGCATCGAGGTGGTCGAGGGCGCCGTCGGTGACGAGCTGTGCGTCGCCGCGGATCTGGATGAAGCGGGGGTGTTGCTGGGGTCGACGATGAGCAAGCTGACCTTCCGGTTGGCGAGCAGGTTGCGCCCCTTCTGCCGCTCGAGCGTCGTGTTGAACCGAGCACACTCCCCGTCGTGATCGACCAGACCAGGCTCGACTGCGGCTGGCCATCCCGACCCATCGTCGTCAGTACCCCGCAGATCGGCCTCGTCAGCAGGTCGAGGTGTGAGGCAGGGATCGAAAGCGTCCCCGAGCCGACGAGTGCAGTCATATCTTGGCCTCCGTTGCGTCGAGCGCCGTGACGTGCGTCGGCTTGATCCGGCATAGGACCGGGACCTCCGTTTCAGCGAAGCGAGCTTGGACGCAATCGCCGAAGAAACGGACCGACCGCCCTGCGTACTTCGAGGCGAGGCCGTCCAGATGCTCGGTCCCGCCCGTCTCGGTCATCTCGACGACCCGTCCGCGGACCTCGAGGTAGCGGACGGTTCGGCTGGGGTCGTAACAGAGGAGGGCGACCCGCGGGTTTCGGCGCATGTTCCGCTCCTTGGCGAAGCCGCGCATCGTGTTGACGCCCAGATACTCGCCGTCGAAGTCGCACCACACGACCGTGGTCTGCGGGTAGCCGTCTGGGGTCACCGTGCTGAGGGCCGCGACCCGTGGGCACTCGACCAGGTCGAGGTGGGTCGCCGGGATAGCGGCGGAACGGTTGTCCTCGTCAGGCCGATGATCGTCGTCAAGAAGACGCTTCCTCATAGCCACCGCCCTCATCGTCCAGCTGCGACCGCCTCTGGCGCGCGTTGCCTCGCGATGGGATCAGCGGTCGCCTCCTCCTCTATCAGGCCGTAGCCACTCTCGATCAGCTCCTTGAACCGCTCGGTGAACCTGGCCGCCGGCGCGGCGTCGATCATGTTGTGATCGAAGCTGACCGTCAGGTTCAGGTACTCCCGCGTGGCGACCTGCCCGTCGATGTCCTCGCGCTTCTGGCCGATGCCGCCGACCGTGATCCAACAGATGGACGGGGACGAAGGTGGGATGCCCCAGCCCGCGCCCTTGCCGACCATGCCGACCGCTGAGATCGTCACGGTTCCCCAGGCTTTCTTCCACGCGCGCGGGAACCTCTTCCCGATCGGGATGGCGAGGGAGAAGTACGGGCGATAGAGCCAGGCCGGCAGGAGCTGTGACGCCTTCGCCCCCCCACATCGATCGTCGTCACGTCTTGACGCTGGGCTGCCCTGATCTCGTCATGGATCTCCCGGAACGTCTTGCGATCGGCTGCCCGAACGATGCACGGGAGAACCACCGGCTGACCTCCGATCTCCCGCTCGATCCAGGTCAACACGTCCACGTCATCGAACAGGACAAGATGATGACGACC
>DATAEV010000277.1:0-2143 GCA_036257875.1 Actinomycetota bacterium
CCCCAGTACCGGCTCGCCTCGACCTCGATGGGGCCGAAGGAGTCTGTCTCGATCCGGTTCTGGGTCATGCCAGGATCCTCCGCGGTTCGTCTGTGATGCATCGTAGCGGGACGGAGCGCCCGACCTCGTTGCCCTCCATCGCGGACCCTCCGGTAGGGTCGTCGCTATGTGTGCAGGCCCATCGTCAAGAGCGGTCTGGGGCCTATCCTGTCTGCTCCTCCTCGGCTGTTCGGGTGCGTCCATCGAACGCAGCATCGCATCGGCGACCTCCAGCGCGTCGTCTCGACCGACGCCGACCGAGGCGCCGTCGCCTGATCCGGTCGACGGTTCGACCCGGCTACGCTTCCACGCGAGCGACGGCGTCCGCCTGGACGGTCGCCTCTTCGGGAACGGCACCGTCGGCGTAGTGCTGGCACATCAGGTGGACAACGACCAGAGTGCGTGGTACCCGTTCGCGCACCGGCTCGCCACGCGTGGGTATCGGGCCCTGACGTTCGACTTCCGCGGGTACTGCCCCGGGGGCATCGAGGGCTGCTCCTCGGGGAACCCCGATCTCGAATCGAGCTGGAAGGATGTCGCCGGCGCAGTACGTGCACTTCGGGAAATGGGAGTGCGCCACGTCTCCCTGATCGGGGCGAGCGTGGGCGGTCAGGCGGTGATCGAGACCGCCAGCAGATCACGCAACGCGATCGCCGGGATCGTGACCTTGTCCGCACCCGAGTTCTTCGCATACGACCTCACCCGGCGCGTGCTCGCCTCGGTCTCCGCCCCCGCGCTCTTCGTCGCCGGTCGCGGGGACGGGGATGCGGCGGACTCCGCCCAGGATTTCTACCGATGGTCAACGTCAGGCGCTCGGGATGTCCTGGTGCTTGATACCTCCGCGCACGGCACCGACTTGCTGGCTGACGGCTCGCCTTCGATCGCCCACGCGGTCGATGCCCGCATCCTCGCGTTCCTCGAGCGCTATGGGACCGGGTAGGGTGCCGATCGTGAACGTTGCTCGCGCGACGGATGGGGTCTTCGAGCGTGGCGATGCGGGGCGATTCACCGGCGAGGTGTGGCTTCGCGGCACCATCACGGCGCCCGATGCGACCAACATCGGGGTGGTCCATTTCTCACCGGCCGCACGCACCCATTGGCACCGCCACCCGGGGGGACAGTTCCTCTACTGCGTGACCGGTCGTGGGCGCGTGCGCACGCGAGGGGAGAACGGGCACACGCTGGAGCCGGGTGACGTGATCCACGTCGGCCCGGACGATTGGCATTTCCACGGTGGAGGTCCCGAGACGCCGCTCGTGCATGTGGCCGTGAACGGCGCCGGACCGCCCGAGTGGGGCGAGCCCGTCACGGACGCCGAGTACGACGAAGGGTTCTGAACCGCCCCTAGTTCCGGTTGGGATGGAAGCAGCCGTTCGGTGACGTGCCTACGCTCTTGCGAGGGGGGCGGTAGCTCAGTCGGTCAGTCCCGTGGACCCTCGCACCCGGTAGTTCGATCCACGTGTACATCTCCGTTCCTGCGCCTCCTCCAGGGTCATCAGCCTACGGAGACTGCGTCGGCGGCCATCTCGATGATCCACCCGAGTTCTAAACCCCGTTGCGCCCTTCGGCGTCGTGAGTCCACCTTGGGGCAAATTCCCTACCGCGCGGCTCTAACGTCAGATGGCTGATATACATCCGCAAGCTGAAGGTCGACTGTGGCTGCATCGCTCCCTCCGAGCCCAAAGGGGTGGTTGCCGATGCGATCTCTTCGTTCACGACGGGCCATCACGCTGCGTGCACGTGGTGCTCGTACAGTTCCGCCGCAGTCTCACGTGAAACGCGCGCTCGCGATCGCCGTCGCTGGCGTGCTCGTCTTCGCTGCGCCGGCGGCGTCGCTCGACCGGCCGGAGCAAAGGCTCGCGACGATGACCAACACCGCGCGGCACCGGCACGACCTGCCGAGGCTCGTCGAGCGCGCGCGTTTGAGGGCGGCGGCCGAGCGGCAGTCGAGCCTGATGGCGAGCAGCGGACGGCTCTTCCACGGCTCCCTCGCGTGGACCTCGGGCCTTCGCTGCTGGGGGCAAAACGTCGGTAAAGGGCCAACCGTCCGGGCCGTCTTTCGGGCGTTCATGCGGTCGGCGGACCACCGGGCCAACTTGCTCGA
>DATAEV010000283.1:0-2820 GCA_036257875.1 Actinomycetota bacterium
CAGGCGGGCCGCAACGTTCGTGGTGTTCCCCAGCGCGGCGAAGCTCCGCTGTGCTCCCGCTCCCACGTTGCCGACTACGACCGGACCCGTGTTCACGCCGATCCGGAACCGCGGCCACCCGGGATGAGCTGAGGCCACCTGCTCGGTCGCGTCGCGCATCGCAAGCGCGGCTCGACAGGCCCGCAGCGGATGGTCGGGTTGGTCTTCGAGAGCGTTGAACAGAACGAGGATCGCGTCTCCGGCGAAGCGCTCGATGAATCCACCCTCCTCCACCACCATCGGCACCGCCCGTTGCCAGTACGCGTTCACCATGTCGATCACCTCGCCCGGAGAACGCCCTTCCGAGAAGCTCGTGAAGCCGGCGAGGTCCGCGAACATCACCGAGACCTCCGACTCCCGACCGCCGAGGCGAGCCAGCCCCGGTTCTTCCTCCAGCCGGTCGGCGAGCGGGGGGCCGACGTAGCGCCGGAGCAAGGTGTCGACGCGGGACAGTTCGCGCGCCGACCGCTCCAGGACCTCGACCTCGTCGCTGCTGAACCCTTGGGACCGGAGGTCCTCGAGGACCGGAGCGAGCGGCGCATCGTTCTGGATCGCGGTGGTCAAGGCGCGCAACGCATCAGAGTGCCGACGATCGATCCGTTCAAGCGTCCGTTCCAGGTAGACACCGCCGAAGGCGCCCGTCACCGAGCGCTCGTGCCGGTACTCGGCGCGCGCCGCCAACAGGATCGTCCCGAACGCGAGGGCCATCAACACGTGCCACTCCCACCACGTCGCGTGCCAGCTTCGGCCGAACGCGATCGCCAACATCGCCTCGGCCAGGAGCACGAACGCAACCGCGATCGCCAGCGGCAGGGTCCGGCGACGCCGCTCATACAGCTGGAGGTACCGAACCGCGGCGAAGCCATAGAGCACGATGGCGACCGGCGACAGCAGTCGGAGGATCAGCGGAGCCTCTTCGCCCGGGGTCCGCGAGAGCAGCTCGACCTGGGCGAACGACGCGATCGCCCAGGCTGCGATCGCCATCAGCAGCGCCGAGCGGAGCCACCGCTGCGTCCGCGGCCCCAGCCTTGTCTCGCCCTCCTCGTGGGGCAGTGCCGAGGCGGCAGCGAAGAACGCGGCCACGACCAGACCTACGGGCGTCGCGATGACGAACCCTTCGTTCGGCGTGGCGAGGAGGACCTTAGGGGTCGCCAGCGCGTGGAGGGCTAGGAACCCCGCGCTCGCGAGCATGGCCAACGAGACCAGGAACAAGCGCGCATCGTTCCGTTGACCGGCTGCCTCACTGGTGAGAACGGCCAGCACGACGTTCACGACAGCGACGGTGAGCACGAGCCAGAAGTGCGATGGGTGGTGCTCCCACATCACGTCGTACGCGGGAACGGAAAGAAGCAGTGCGAGGCCGACGAGAGGCATCGCGACCAACACACCTAACGCCGTCAAGCGTCCACGGGTCGTCACTGCCTCGGCCACCGGCGGGCCATCCTACGGTCCCGTCGGCCGGAGGATCGGGCGTCAGGACCCCCACCGAGCCGATGACTGACTCTCTCAACCCGGGGGTGCACCTGCTTCGTGCTCCGCCGTTGCGCGGTTCAACGTGATCCTCATCGGGGATCGATGGGAACCGTCGTCAGCCGTCGCGACGTCAGTGTCGTATGTCGCGACTCGCCGCTTCCCGGCCAGACGTCGTCGTGCGTGCCTCTGATCCCCGCCTGCACGAACGAGTACGTACCACTGAGGATCGCTGTTGGGCTCCTGAGCGTCGCGATCGCCATCGCCCTGCTCGTCCTCGCGTGGCCACGCAACCGGGCCCAGAAAGGACGCTCCGGCCGGACGCATCAGGCGTCTCCTGAGCGGCCGTTGAGCGCCGCTAGAAGCCGAACCTCCGGATGGACCACCTCGTCCGTCGAGAGGAACCTCAGATCGAGATCGAGAGCGCGCCCGGCTTAGCCCGCTACCGGACCACGCGGTATCGGATGTGGGTGACCCCGGGTGCCTCGACCGCGCGCACCTGCTCGACCTCCAGATCGCCGACGTTCTCGAGCAGCCGCTCGCCGTCCCCGAGCAGGATCGGCGCGACGTGGAGCCAGAACTCATCGATCAGGCCGGCGGCGAGGTACTGCTGGATGACGCTGGCTCCTCCTCCGAGCAGGATGTCCTTGCCGCCGGCGATCCGCTGCGCTTGCTCGAAGGCGGATCCGATACCGTCGGTGACGAAGAAGAAGGTCGTGCCTCCTTTCATCTCCTCGGGCTCACGCGCGTGATGCGTGAGGACGAAGGTGGGGACGTGGTACGGTGGATCGTCTCCCCACCAGCCCTTCCAAGGTGGATCCTCCGGCCACGGTCCCGGCCCGCCACCGAACATGTTCCGACCCATCACGACCGCGCCGACGTTCGCCTGCGCTTCCTCGATCACGGCGGTGCTGGCGGTGACCTCGCCGCCGCCCTCTCCTTGGGATGCTCGCCACACCTCGAGGTCGAAGAGCCACCGGGTGCAGCTCCTCGCCGCCGACGCCGAGCGGGTTCTCCAAACTCTGTCGGGGGCCGGCGACGTACCCGTCGAGCGAGACCGCGACCTGGAACCTGAACGTTCCCATCGAACCCCTCCTCAGTGTGCCTGCCTAACCCGCGAACCGATACAGCTGCCAAGGATCGGGGACGCCCTTCAGCTCGTGCTCACCCATGTCCTCGAACGAGAGCCCCGACCCCTCGGTCAGGTCCTTCACCGTCCGCGAGCACAGGATCTCGCCGCCACCGGCACCCGACATGACCCGCGCCGCGATGTGCACCGCGATCCCGCCGATGTCATCGCCCTGGATCTCG
>DATAEV010000302.1:0-10579 GCA_036257875.1 Actinomycetota bacterium
CTGCGGCCGATGGCCCAGAAGATCGCGAAGTACCCGAGAGCGAAGACGAATCCGAACCCGAAGTGGGCGATGTAGCCGAGGGCCTTGGCTCGCTTCCGGTCGCTCGTCAGGGCCGTGCCCAAGAGGAACGGCAGGTCGATCCGTGTCAGCCTGAGTTCGCTCGCGCCCCGCAGCATCGTGGTTAGCACGAGCGTGCCGACGAACCCACCGGCGAGCGCTCCCCAGACCGTCATGGTGCCTCCGCTGTGAGCGAGGTCGCGGCGGTGATGAGCGCGAGATGCGTCAGCGCCTGAGGGAAGTTCCCCAGGAAGGCCGACGACGAAGGATCGATCTCTTCGGCGTACAGACCGACGTCGTTCTCGAACCCGATCAGCTCGTTGAGCAGCTCGATCGCTTCCGCCCGTCGCCCGGCGAGCCCGAGGACCTCTGCGAGCCAGAACGAACAACAGAGGAAGGTTCCCTCTCTCCCGCGAAGGTCGTCATCGCTGACGTAGCGGTACAGGAACGGCCCTCGGCCGAGCTCGCGCCTGATCGCATCGATCGTCCGGGAGAAGCGGGGTCCACGGGGATCCCCATAGCCGAACTTCGCTCCGAGGAGGACGCTCGCATCGAGGTCCTCGGCATCCGCGGCTTGCGTGTAGCTCTGCTTCGATGACGACCAGCACCGTGCCTCGATGAAGGATGCGATCGAACCAGCCTCGGAGCGCCACCTGTCGATGTTCCGAGATGGGATCTGACCGGCGGTCGCGAGTCGGTCGGCACGATCGAGCGCTACCCAACACATCATCTTCGACTGGGTGTGATGCCGCACCGGACCTCGGATCTCCCATATGCCCGAGTCCGGTTGCGACCAAAGGGCGCACAAGAGGTCGGCGACGGCGGCCAGCCGATCGCCGAACTCCCGGTCGATCGGATATCCGGCTTCGGCGTACAGCCAGGCCATCTGCATCACGTCGCCGTAGATGTCCAGCTGCGCCTGGTCGGCGGCCCCGTTGCCCACCCGCACGGGACGCGACCCCTCGTATCCGTCGAGCGGAAGCGTCCGCTCTGGTGCATCGGCCCCGCCGTCCATCCGGTAAAGCACCTGCATGCGAGGGTGCGTGATCTGAGAGGCGTGCATCAGCCACCAGAAGAACGCCTCAGCTTCTTCCCTGCACTCGAGCGCGAGCATCGCGTCCATCACGAAGGCGGAGTCGCGGAGCCAAGAGAACCGGTAGTCCCAGTTGCGCTCGCCACCGATCTCTTCGGGAAGCGAGGTGGTCGGCGCCGCAGCGACGGAACCGCTCTTGGCTTGCACGAGAAGTTTGAGGGCGAGGGCGCTCCTCAGGATCTGGTCGCGCCACGGGCCGCTCGCCTCGCGGGCGCCGGCCCATCCCCGCCACCAGGCGATCGTCCCGTCCAGCCGTCGCTCCACATCAGACCTCGACGGGAAGACCAGCGGTTCCTGATGGGCCATCGACAGAGCGATGAGAGCGACGGAGCCTTCCGCCGTTTCGAACGATGCGTCTATCGACCCGGCGCTCAGTTGCGGCGAGCCGGCATCCCATGAGCAGACGGCTACCGCCTGGTCGCCGCCCGTCGCAACCGGGATCCCCGACCGCTGGCCGATCACCCCGACGTCGCCGCCATACCCGAACCGCGGTTCGACCGCCCATCGCAAGGCGACCACGCCCGAGATCCCCTCGACGCGGCGAGCGAGCTCACGGAAGGGGGCGAGACCGTTCCCGATCGGCAAGGTCAACGCGTCGGTGACCCGCGCGACGCCACCGTCGGTCACGAAGGTTGTCTCCAAGACGTTCGTCTCCGGGACGTACCGTCGTCGAACCTCGAACGGCTCCGAGGGCGCGAGCGTGCAGCGGCCACCACGGCGAGCGTCCAACAGTGACGCGAAGATCGTCGGCGAGTCGACGTACGGGACTGGGAGCCACACGACGGTTCCGTCGAGGGACACGACCCCGACGGTGCGACCGTCGCCGATGGTCGCGAGGTCCCGGATCGGCGGATATGACCGGTCGTCCGGACGAGTCTCGACGGATCGACCTCCTCGGAAGCGGAGCATGTGTACGGCGGCGGTTGGACTACCCGTGTCGCCGTCCATCTAACCATTGCCACGCAACGGGAGCGCGTACCGGCGAATCTTTCCGGGTACCCGGAAGAGGTGACGATCGCGTCCCGTCCCGTCGTCGTGGTGACCGGCGCCTCGTCGGGCGTGGGGAGGGCGACAGCACGCGCGTTCGGCCGGTCGGGCGCGTCCCTTGGCCTCATCGCTCGTGGTCCCGAGGGCCTCGGTAGCACGAAGGAGGAGCTCGATGAACTCGGCGTCTCCTCAGTCGCGGTGCCGACGGACGTCGCAGACCCCGAACAGGTAAGGCGGGCCGCGGATGGCATCGAAGAGGAACTCGGGCCGATCGCCGTGTGGGTGAACGACGCGATGGTGACGGTGTTCTCGCCGCTCGCGTCGATCACGCCCGAGGACTTCCGCCGGGTGACGGACGTGACGTATCTCGGGGCGGTGTACGGGACGATGGAAGCGATCCGTCTGATGAAGCTTCGGGATCGAGGCGTGATCGTGCAGGTTGGTTCTGCTCTGTCCTACCGCTCGATCCCACTGCAATCGGCTTACTGCGGGGCGAAGCATGCGCTTCGCGGCTTCACGGATTCGGTCCGCTGCGAGCTCATGCATGAACGCTCGAACGTGAGAGTGACGATGGTCCAGCTTCCCGCGTTGAACACTCCGCAGTTCGAGTGGTCACGCAGTTACATGCCGCGCCGGGCGCAACCGGTTCCGCCGATCTACCAGCCGGAGTTGGCGGCCGATGCCATCGTGTGGGCGAGTGAGCATCCCCGACGCGAGGTCAACGTCGGTGGGACGACGACCGCCACGATCGTGGCTCAGAAGCTCTGGCCCGGCTTCCTCGACCGGTACCTCGGAAGGACCGGCTACGAGGCTCAGCAGACCGATCGGCGGGAGGATCCGTACCGGCCGGACAACCTCTTCGCGCCGGTGCCGTTCGACCTGGGTGCGCACGGGACATTCGATGATCGTTCCCACGCGAGGAGCCTCCAGTGGTGGGCAACGAGGCACCGAGTCGCGCTCGGCGCCGCGGGAGCGGCGGCGGTCGCCCTCGTGGCGAAACGGGTCGGTCGGACATAACGTTCCGTTCCGTCCCTTGGGGATACGCGAACGATCCGCTCATCGCCGCATCCGGCGGGACAGGGGAAGGCCGTACCAGAACCACGCCAGCCACGCCCCGATCCCGAACCCGGCCACCAGACCGGGACCCGTCCCGAAGACGAACTCGCTGATCAGGCCCACGGCGAGTGCGATGGAAAGAGCGGCAAGTGCGAGACCGCTCACGAGCAGTCGATTCGAGGTGAGCAGCATCTGCTCCTTGTCGCCGTGCCGGAAGCGGAGTCGGTGGTACGAGGACGGCGCGATCAGGAGTGCGGCCGCCAACGCGGTCGACAGCAGAGCGGCGTAGTAAACCCAGCGCTCTGCCGTCGTCAGCTCAACGAACCGCTGGTTGAAGGGGACGACGAGCAAGAACGCGAACAGCACCTGCACCCCAGGGAGCGCCACGCGAACCTCGTTCAGGAGCTCGATCAGCTCCCGATCGACGCGCTCCTTCTTGCTCTCGTCCCGTGACCCGTCGTCGCGGTGGTCCGCTCCGTCCGGTGCCATCGCCCCCCCTCCTCGGTCGCCCGAGCCCCAAGGCTACGGGAGGAGCCAGCATTGCCTCTATGGTTGAACGCTCGGAAGAGCGAGGAATGGAGGCAAAGGTGTCGACGACGTCTGAGTCCCACATCCCCGAAGGCGCGAGCATCGGTGTCCGGCTCAAGATCTCTGCCCTCTGGGTGGCGATGCTGTTCTTGTTCGCGTACGGAGACATCTTCGGATCCTTCGTACCTGGGCACATCGATGAGATCAGAGGAGGCCAGATCTCCGGGATCGAGATCACGCAGACGTTCCTGCTCGCGGCGTCGGTCTATGTCGCGATCGCGAGCTTGATGATCTTTCTGACCCTGGTCCTCCGGCCGACGATCAGCCGTTGGACCAACATCGTGCTGCCGATCCTGTAGATCGTCTCGATCATCGCGTCCGTGATCGGGGAATCGTGGGTGTACTTCTGGTTCCTCAGCATCGCCGAGGGCGCGCTGCTGCTGCTGATCATCTGGTACGCATGGCGGTGGCCCACGCCCGATCGCTAGGCCCCGTGGCTCGGGTGCCTAGGCGGCCTGATCGGAGGACGTCGTCGAGCGACTTGTACGCACCCAGAGGACCGCCGCGCTCGCCACGACGGCGATGAACCCGAGCGCCGAGGCGACCAGGAACGCCGTTTCGCCCTTGCTCTGGGAGCTCACGTTGCGTGTTCCCATTGCCAGCGCAGCGACGCCGACACCCGCACCGATCACCAGCGTGAGGAACGCACCGAGACGCTCGCCAGGCGGGAGCGCGATGCCAAGGATGCCGGCCACCAGGGCGCCGGCGCCGATCAAGATGAAGCCCCACATCACCGTCGTGTCCATGTTGCGAGCATCGCTCCCAGAACGCCGGCGAGGGAAGAGCTGCAACGGGAACGTGACGTCGGCGTCACACCTTCGTTGCGGCTATGTCGGCTCTTCCCCATGCGGACGCTCGTACCGAAGCAGGACCACCCCGCTGCCGAAAGAGCGGGTCTCAGCGAGCCGTAGGTCGACCTTGGCGTCTGATGGCTCGAACAGCCTCTTCCCGCGTCCGATGAGCACGGAATGTACGTAGAGCCTGTACTCGTCGATCAGGTCGTATCGCATGAAGGCCGCTGCGACGTTGGCCCCACCGACCGCGAGGTCTCCGCCAGGCTGCTCCTTGAGCTTCAGCACCTCGGCGGGCACGACGTCATGGACCACGGTCGCGTTCCAGTCGGCGTGATCCAGCTTGGTCGAATAGACGATCTTGGGCATCTCGCGCCAGATCCGGGCGAATTCGACCATCGGCTTCGTGCTCGTCGGGTCTTCGTCGGCCGTCGGCCAGAACTCGGCCATGAGCTCATACGTGACCCGGCCGCTCAGGAACGCTCCCATGGCGCCGAGCACCTCGTTGAAGTGCTCGTGCAGCTCATCATCGACCAGCTGCCAGTCGAGCTCGCGGTTCGGCCCCTCGAAGAAGCCGTCGAGCGACACCGACAACATCAAGACGATCTTCCGCATCGGGATCGGTTCGTGTCGCCGCGAGCTTCAGCGGGTGCTTGCGATCCGACGATCGCTCACATCAGGGTTTCCCACAACCCCATCACGTTGCCCTCGGTGTCCTTGAAGTACGCGAAGGCGCCCATGTTCGGGATGGGCGTCCGAGGCGTGATCGTGCTGCCGCCACCGGCCTCGATCTTCTTCAGGGAGTCGTCGATCGAGTCCACGCCGATCGTGATCACGGGCACCGGGGTGTCGGACGTACGATCCATCAGGCCGCCGTTGATCGCGCCCGACTCCTTCGGCCGCATCTTCTCGTCGACCGCGACCGTCCCCGCCGTCGTGTAAACGCTCCCGCCGCCCATGTCGGAATCCTGCACGTCCCATTCGAAGACCGTGGCGTAGAACTCCTTCGCCCGGCTCCGGTCGTCCACCGGGATCTCGAAATGCACCACCTTGTCCATGCCGTTCCTCCCTTCCTGTCGGTCAGCGGGTTTCGCTGAGCGCCTTCTCGAACACGGGGATCGCTCGTTCGACCATCTCGTCCGTCGCGGTGATCGAGAGCCGGAAGTATCCGGGCATCTCGAACATATCGCCCGACATCGCCACGACCTTGTCTTCCATCAGGCGCCGGACGAACGCGGACTCGTCGTCGATCGGGGAGCGCACCAGGAGGTAGAACGTCCCTTCCGGCGTGTGCACCTGGTAGCCGGCGGCACGCAGGGCCTCGAGCAGCCGGTCGCGGCGGAGCTGCAGCTTGCTCATATCGACCGTGATGTGCAGCAGATCGGGCAGCGCGTACTGCATCACGGCGTCCGGTGCCATGTTGGACGTCGAGAAGCTCGCGGACATCGCTCCCTGACGCAGCGCCTCACGGTCGGGCATCGTCAGCGGCATCGCCAGATAGCCTAGACGTTGGGCCGGCGCGAGCGCGCTCTTGCTGAACGTGTGCACGACGAGCGTGCGGTCGTAGTGGCGTGCCGGCGACCGCATCACGTTCCCGTCGAACAGGATCTTGCTGTACGCCTCGTCCGACAGGAGGTAGATGGGTCGTGCGGAAGCGTCCGAGTGCCGTTGCAGGAGCGCGGCGAGCAGCGCGAGCGTGTCGTCCGGATAGATCCGCCCGGTCGGATTGTTCGGCGTGTTGATCAGGACCATGCGGGTGCGCGGCGACAGCGCTGCCGCGATCGCATCCAGATCGAGATCCCAGGTCGTCTCGTTCGCGCGCACGCGGACCGGTGTCGCGCCGGCGCCCAGGATCAGCGCCTCATAGAAGAACCAGGGCGGGCTGATGAAGACGACCTCATCGCCGGGATCGAGCACGGTCGCCATCGCGAGCGCCATCGCGCCGTGCGCGCCACGCGTGAGGAGGATGTCGTCGGGCTCGAAGGCGACGCCGAGCTCATCGGTGAGCTCCGTTGCGGCCGCCTCCGCGGCGCGCGGATCCGGCATCCCGTACGCGAACCACCGACGGTCCTGGGGTTCGAGCCACTTCTGGAGGGTCTCGACGTAGCCGGGTAAAGCCGGGACCTCCGGGTTGCCTGCGAGGAAGTCGCAGGCGTCGGGGTCGCCCATGAGCGGAGCGGATCCCATGATCCCGCGCAGGAACGGCGCGAGCGAGGCCTGGATACGCATCTGCCGCTCGGCGACCGCCACCGGACCACCGTAGGGCAGCGATCCGGATACGTCGATCCGGCTCAGATCTGGCAGGTCAACAGCAGTGGACGACATGTATGGGTTCACCGCGATCGATCGGCGCCCGGGTCGACGCTGCAGGCACGTTGGCCGAGCATCCGACCGAGCCGTTCACGATGACGGGCGACCAGTCGATAGGTCGAGTCGGTCGCACCGGGGAAGGCCGTCGCGGTCGACGCGAGGATGCTCCCGCCCGGCAGCTCCGCGAGGATCACCCGAACGGCTTGGCCGCCCGACCACACCCTGCCGTCCGGCGTGACGGCGTGCATCGAATCGAGTCGCTGAGCCTCTGGAACGGCTACCAGCAGCTCCGCTCCTCGCGGGCTCTGGATCGCAGCGAACGTGAGTCGGCGTCGCGCGTCCCACGCTTTGAGCTTGTCGGCGGACCACCGGCAGAAGCCACAGTCCTCGTCGTACAGGACCGTGATCACGTGCTAACCGGCCGGCGGGCCGAACGTCGCCACGATCTTCCGCATCGTCAGGCCTCCCTCTTCGCGATCGTCCGCCACCCTACGACGGCGCCGTGCTTCCGGACGAACACGCAACGGCCGGTTTCCTTAAGCCGAAGGTCGGTAGACCCGATGAGCACTCCAGACGCTCAAGCGTGGAGTTCGCTGTGGACCGGTACATCCGAAAGAGGATCCGCCTCTGCCTCGCCATAGGGGGGTTCGCTCTGCTCGCACCTGTCGCGTGTTCCTCTGCACCGCAACCGAAGGGCCCGGTCGTCGACATCACGCTGCGGGACTTCCATATCGACACCGCAACGCCCTCGGTGGCCGGGGGTGACGTCGTCTTGCAGGTCCACAACGACGCGCCCGCAACGCACGAGTTCGTCGTCGTCCGGACGAACCTCCCGTCGGACGGACTGCCCCTCGGTCCCGACGGGTTGAGCGTGAACGAGGACTGGCTGGACGGGGTCGGAGAGCTCAGCGACGTCGCAGCGGGGACGGTCGGGACGCTTCCCTTCACCCTCGCTCCCGGTCGCTACGTCTTCTTCTGCAACCTGGACGGTCACTACCTCGGCGGGATGCACGCCGTCTTGGAGGTCGTCGCCCATGCGTAAGGATGCCGCCGGCCGGCGACTCGTCGCTCCGGGCGCACTCCATCTCGATCGGCGGATCGGACGAACGCTGGCCATCTACCTCGTGGTCATCACGGTCATCGTCGGTTACAACGCGCGAGCGATCGCCGACCAACGCGGGTCGGCGCTCAGCGTGAACGTGGCGGCCCGGCAGCGGGCCCTCGCCGAGCGGTACGAGAAGGACGTCATCCTGACCACCCTCGGGATCCAGGCCGACCCGGGAGCGGACGCCGAGCAGCTCCTCGCGAACGCGGACGCCCTCTTGCACGGGGGCGAGGTACTCGCGGTGCAGGGCGCCGACGAGGAGATCCAGATCCGGCCCGCGAGCCACGATCGCCTCGTGGTGGCCAAGCTCGAGGAAGAGAACCGCCTGATCCAAGAGCTGATCACGGTCGGTGACCACCTCTACTCGATGCGGGCCGGCCAATCCGGCTATCAGGAAGCGCTCCGCAACCTCCGGATCGTCGGCGCGCAGGTCACGAGCATCTCGAACGATGCCGTCGGTCAGATGACCCGCGAGACCGAGTCCGCACTGGCGCGCCTCGTGGCCGTCGTCATCACGCTCGGCGTGCTCGGTGCGATCGCGGCGCTCGGCATGGCGTTGTTCCTCCGGATGACCGCCGCTCGACGCGCGGCCCAGTTCCGTTCGCTCGTGCACAACGCGTCTGACCTGATCACCGTCCTCGACGCGACCGGTGAGATCCGGTACCAGAGCCCGTCCGCGCAGCAGCTGGTCGGGGTGAGCTCGGAGGAGTTGATCGGGACGAGCTACGTGGCGCTCTTGGACGAGAACGACGGAGCGCGTCTCCGCTCGATCCTCGCAGACCTCGCGGCTTCGACCGACCCCTCCGCCTCGGCGACGGCGGAATACCGGCTCCGCCACCAAGACGGTTCGTGGCGATCGGTCGAGAGCATCGTGAGCAACCAGACCACGGACCCGACGGTCAAGGGGCTCGTGCTCAACACGCGCGACGTCACCGACCGGAAGCTCCTGCAGGAAGAGCTGGCGCAGCAGGCGTTCCACGATTCGCTGACCGGCTTGTCGAACCGGGCCGTCTTCCGCGACCGCGTGGATCACGCGCTCGCTCGCGCCACGCGCACGGGGAGTCGGTCGGCGGTCTTCCTCCTGGACCTGGATGGCTTCAAGACCGTCAACGACAGCCTGGGACACGATGCGGGGGACCAGCTGTTGATCGTGGCTGCGCAACGCCTCCAGTTCCAGGGTCGGTCGAGCGACACCGTCGCCCGGATCGGCGGGGACGAGTTCGGCATCCTGCTGGAGGACGACGCCGACGAGACGAGCGCGCGCGCCATGGCCGATCGTCTCCTGGCCGCGTTCTCCGTTCCGTTCGAGGTCCGGGGACGCGAGCTGTTCGTGCGCGCGACGATCGGGATCGCGCTCAGCGTCGCCGGAGAGTCGAACACCGACGAGATGATCCGGAACGCGGACACCGCGATGTACGCCGCCAAGGCGGCCGGCAAGGCTCGGTACGAGTTCTTCCGTCCGTTCATGCACGCACGCGCGCTGGAGCGCTTCGAGGTCCAGGCGGACCTCGAGGTCGCCTTGATCCGCCACGAGTTCGTCGTGCATTACCAGCCGATCGTCGACTTCGAGACCGGGAAGGCACTGAGCGTCGAGGCGCTCGTGCGCTGGAACCATCCGACCCGCGGGTTGCTCGGGCCCCTCGAGTTCATCCACATCGCCGAAGACACGGGGGTCATCGTTCCGCTGGGTCTCTGGGTGCTCGGCCAGGCGTGCAGACAGACCGTCGCGTGGCGCGCCGAGCATCCGGAGGCGTCCGACCTCCGCGTGAGCGTCAACCTCAGCACGCGGCAGCTGCTGGAGCCCGACCTGGTCGCACGGATCCGCCAGATCCTCGAGGCGAGCGAGCTGGAACCGACGGCGCTCACGCTGGAGCTGACCGAAGGCAGCCTCATGCAGAAGATCGAGGACACGGTCACGAAGCTGCGCGCGTTGAAGGAGCTGGGCGTTCGGCTCGCGATCGACGACTTCGGCACGGGCTCCTCGTCGCTCGGCTACCTGCAACGGTTCCCGATCGACATCCTGAAGATCGACAAGTCGTTCGTCGACGGGATCGCCACCCTCGATTCCGAGGATCCGGCGCTCGTGCGCGCGATCGTGGAGATGGCGAAGACGCTCCGCCTCGAGACCGTGGCCGAGGGCATCGAGGAGACCGAGCAGCTCGACGAGCTCCGATCGGCGGGATGCCGGTCGGGTCAGGGGTACCTGTTCGCCCGACCGCTGCACCCCGACGCGATGGGAACGTTCCTCAGCAAGGTGGCCGAGGAGCCGCGCGCGATGACGCGATCGGACGCGACCTCGCCCTAGCCGCGCGCGGCGCGAGACTTCACGACGGTGCGCGCGAGCAAAAGCGCCGCGATCGCGATCAGCTGACCGCCCAGGATCACGCGGTTCACGTCGATCGCCGGACGCCAATCGACCTCTTCGCCGCGGATCACGAACGCACCGGCCGGCCGCGCGTTGACGCCGAAGCCGGCTCCGATCCCGGTGCCTTCCCCGCCGGGGCCGTCGCCGCCGCCGCCGCCGGCGCCTCCCTGGACGCGCGCCGCGGGGATCACGGTGACACCGTTCTTCTCGTACGGGTCACCGAAGAC
>DATAEV010000341.1:0-12470 GCA_036257875.1 Actinomycetota bacterium
GCCGTCCCCGGCGGTCGTTTCGACGACCACCCGGTGGCCCGCGTGGACGAGCTCCCGGACGCCCTCGGGCGTCGCGGCCACGCGGTACTCGTGGTTCTTGACCTCTTTCGGGATCCCGACGATCACCGAGCAGCCTCCACGCCGTCCAGCGCGCCCTTCAAGCCGGCCGCCAGCTCTTCCAGCTCATCCTGCTCGATCACGAGCGGCGGCGAGATCTGCAGCGCCCCCGGCGCGAGCGCCCGTGACATGATGCCGTGCCGGCGAGCGGCGAGCGCCACCCGGACGGCGATACCCGGATCGTCTGCGAGGACCGCCCGATCCAGCTGGACCGCCGCGAGCACCCCGGTGCCCGACCGGACCTCCCCCACCATCGGGTGGTCCGCGAGGGGGGCCAACGCCGTCGTCAGCTCCCCCTCCAGGGTCTTGGCCCGCTCCAACAGCGCCTCGTCCTCGATGATGTCGAGGTTCGCCAGGGCGGCCGCAGACACGGCGGCGTGACCCGAATACGTGTACCCGTGGCGGAACATCCCGGCACCCTCACGCCAGAAGGGTTCCCAGACCGAGGGGGCGGCGATCACCGCGCCGAGCGGCAGGTAGCCGCTGGTGATCCCCTTCGCGCACGTGATCAGATCGGGCTCCAGACCGAACCGGCCGCTCGCGAACCACGCCCCGCACCGGCCGAACCCGGTGATCACCTCATCGGCGATGAACAAGACGCCGGCCTCCCGGCAGACGCGCCGAGCGGCTTCCAGGTAGCCGTCCGGGGGCGGGAGGACGCCGCCGGCGCCGATCACGGGTTCGCAGAAGAACGCGGCGACCCGGCCCGCGCCGACCCGATCGATCGTGGACCGGAGCGCTTCCGCGTCGTCCCACGGGACCTCGACCACGTCCTGCAGCAACGAACCGTATCCCTCGAGGTTCGCGGGGATCCCCGAGAGCGAGGTCCCGGCCGCGTGCATCCCGTGATACGCGCGTTCGCGCCGGATCAGAACCGTCCGGTCGGGCTCGCCGACGAGCGACCAGTGGCGGCGAACGATCTTGGTCGCGGAGTCGATCGAATCCGATCCGCCGCTCGTCAGGAACACCTTGGCGCTGGGCATCGGCGCGAGCCCGGCGACCCGCTCCGCCAAGGCCTCCGTGGGAGGGTTGGTCAGATCGCCGAACGTCGAGTAGGAGGCGAGCTCTGCCATCTGGCGCCGCGCGGCCTCGGCGATCTCCGCCCGTCCGTGCCCGATGTTGCAGAACCACAGGCCGGCGGTCGAATCCAGGTACCGGTTGCCGGCGTCGTCCCAGATGTGCGATCCGCGGCCGCGGACGATGGACGGACCGCCTCCCATCTCGACCGCGGCCATGTCGGCGAAGGGGTGCCAGAAGCTGGTCATGCCGGAGATATTCCCAGGATGCGGACCCGAAGGGGTCCGTGGACGTGGCAGTCATTACGGACTAGCCTTCGGCTGACCATCCCAGGGGAGGGAAAGCAGTGGATCCCACGATCGACCCAGCATTCCTGCGTGGCCTCACCCAGCGCCGCCTCTCGCGCCGCGATCTGATCCGGTACGCGGGCGTCGGGGCGGGGGCGCTCAGCCTCTCGTCCATCCTCGCGGCATGCGGTGTGAAGTCGAGCGGAGCGGCAGGGACCGAGTCCCCGGCGGGCTTCGACTGGGCCTCGCAGACGCTGCACCACCAATTGAACTTCGCGAACTGGCCCTATTACATCGACGTGAGCCACGGGAAGCATCCCACCCTGGACACGTTCACCCAGGAGACGGGCATCCAGGTCAACTACAAGGCGGTCATCAACGACAACCAGGCCTTCTACGCGAAGCTCAAGCCCTCGCTCGAAGCTGGGAAATCGACCGGATGGGACATCGTGGTCATCACGAACGGGGCGCAGCTGTCGGAGCTGATCGACAACGGCTGGCTGATCCCACTGGACCTCTCCAAGCTCCCCAACTTCTCGGCGAACGCGAGCCCCGAGATCAAGAACCCCTCCTACGACCCGGGCAACAAATACACGGTGGCGTGGCAATCGGGCCTCACCGGCATCGCGTACAGCCCCAAGGCGACCGCGGCGCTGGGGCACGAGCCCAATAGCCTGAACGACCTCTTCGATCCCGCCGTCGCGGGACACGTCGGGATGATGAGCGACAACACGGAGCTCGGGAGCATCGGGCTCTTGAAGCTCGGGATCGAGCCGTCAACGTCGGATCCGGATCAATGGACCCAGGCTGCCGCGGTCCTGCAGAAGCAGAAGGACGACGGGATCCCCCGCGGCTACTTCGACCAGGGCTACATCAACCAGCTAGAGAACGGGAACACGTGGATCACCCAGGCGTGGTCGGGCGACGTGTTCATCGCGCAGCAGTCCGGGTACCCGGAGCTCAAGTTCGTCGTCCCGGACGAAGGCGTGATGTTCTGGCACGACAACATGATGATCCCGGTCGGCGCTGAGAACCCGCTGGACGCTCTGACCTACATGAACTACGTCTACGACCCCCAGGTCGCCGCGCTGATGGCCAACTACATCTGGTACATCACGCCGGTTCCCAGCGCGAAGCCGATCGTCGCGAGCCTCCCGGGCGGGAAACCGGTCGCCTCGAGTCCGCTCGTGTTCCCGGACCAGGCCATGTTGGACAAGACGCACCAGTACTACGTCTACACGGGCACGACCGACCTGGACCAGTGGAACAACACCTTCGATCCGATCATCACGGGCTGAAACAGAAGAAGGCCCGCGGAAGGAAGCGTCTGGCGCCGTACGGGCTGACGGCTCCCGGCGTCCTGTGGCTCGCCATCTTCTTCCTCATCCCGATGGGCGCGATGCTGATCCTCTCGCTCGAAACGAGGATCCCCACGGTGGGCTTCAGGAACTCCGGCTACGAGTTCACCTGGCACTTCGGCGAGTACGGCGTCGCGTGGAGCCAGTCGCATGTCCAGTTCGTCCGGTCCCTCTGGTACGGAGCGGTCGTCACGATCGTCACGCTCGTCGCCGGCTACCCCGCCGCCTACTGGATCGCCTTCAAGGGCGGGCACCACAAGACCACCTATCTGTTCTTGATGCTGCTGCCGTTCTTCGTGTCGTTCGTGATCCGATCGCTCGCGTGGCAGTTCATCCTGTCGGACGACGGCATCGTGATCGCGAACCTCGAGCGGTGGCACCTGCTGCCGCAGGGGTTCCACATCCTGTCGACCTCGTTCGCCGTGATCGCCGGGATCGCCTACAACTCGTTGCCGTTCATGGTGCTGCCGCTCTACGTCTCGCTCGAGAAGATCGACCGCAACGTGGTGGAGGCGGCTCGTGACCTCTATTCGACCCCGCGTCAGGTCTTCCGCAAGGTGATCCTGCCCCTGTCGATCCCCGGCATCTTCGCCGGGTTCCTCCTCACGTTCATCCCCGCGGTCGGCGACTACGTGAACAACGACATCCTCGGCGGCCCCAACACGACCATGATCGGCAACGTGATCCAGCGCGAGTTCCTGAGCGACCAGAACTACCCGCTCGCGTCATCGCTCTCGTTCATCCTGATGGTCGGGCTGCTGATCGGGATCTTGATCTACGCGCGCGTCTTGGGGACCCGCCAGATCGAGGAGTACATCTGATGGCGGTCGTCGCCGCACCGGAGCGGGCCGAGACGCTGGAGACGCCGGTCCGGCGGACGCCGAAGCGGTCATGGAAGAACCACATCCTCCCCATCTACACGAAGCTCATCATCGCCTACCTGTTGGTCCCGATCGCGGTGATGATCCTGTACAGCTTGAACGCGAACACCGCCGCGAACGCGGCTGCGCCCAAGGTGTCCTTCCGATGGCAGGGCTTCACGTTGGAGTGGTGGAAGCAGTGGAACGGCGTCCCGGACCTGACCTCCGCGCTCTGGAACTCGCTCCTGATCGCCGTGGTCAGCACGATCGTCGCCACCATCTTCGGCACGATGATCGCGCTCGCCCTCGTCCGCTACCGGTTCCGTGGCGGGGGAACGCTCGAGATCGTGATGTTCCTGAACATCGCCGCACCGGAGATCGTGCTGGGCGCGGCGCTGCTCTCGTTCTTCGTCCTGATCAATTTCCAGCAGGGCCTGCTCAGCATCTTCGTGGCGCACGTGATGTTCAACATCGCGTTCGTGGCGATCGTCGTCCGAGCTCGATTGTCGGGTTTCAACCGCGAGATCGAGGAGGCGGCGCAAGATCTCTACGCCGACGCCGTGCAGACCTTCCTCAAGGTCACGCTCCCGCTGATCTGGCCGGGCATCCTGGCGGGAGCGTTGCTCGCGTTCGCCCTTTCGATCGACGACTTCGTCACGACGAACTTCGTCGCCGGACAGACCGTCACGTTCCCGCTGTGGGTCTACGGCGCGGTGAAGGTCGGGATCCCGCCGCAGGTCTTCGTGATGGGGACCGCCATCTTCTTGGCAGGGGTCGTGGTCGCGGTCGTGAACGTCGCCTCCGCACGGCGCAAGAGCCGGGCGATGGTCCGGCCCGAGACGGAAGACTCGACGGCCTGATCGCTCAGGTCAGTGCCCGGACGCCGCGCTTGCGCAGCTGGTCCGCGAGGATGTTGCGCTGGATCTCCGACGTCCCTTCCCAGATCCGGTCCACGCGCAGCTCGCGGTGGAAGCGCTCGGCGACGTTCTCGCGCATGTAGCCGCGGCCGCCGAAGATCTGCACGGCGCGGTCGGACACGCGACCGGCCATCTCGCTCGCGAAGAGCTTGGCCATGGAGCACTGCGCGTGCTGGATCTTCACGTCGACGTCCGCGTCGATGTCCTCGGCCACCCGGTAGGTCATGAGGCGCGCGGCCCAGAGCTCGGTCAGGGAGTCGGCGAGCATGTGCCCGATCGCCTGGTGCTCGACGATCGGGACGCCGAACTGGACCCGCTCCTTCGCGAAGGCGGTCGCCTCCTCGATCAGCCGCTCGGCGGCGCCGCAGCAGCGCGCCGCGATCATCAACCGTTCGTAGCGGAACCACGCGTAGGTGAACGTCATGCCGTCGCCCTCGGCCCCGATCAGCTGGCCCGCCGGGACGCGGACGTCGTCGAAGGCGACGATCGCGTGGGTGTCGGCGTACGTGTGCGAGTACCGAGGTTCGCGGACCAATCGAACGCCGGGCGTGTCCTTGTCCACGACGAACATCGCGTGCTCGCCGTCGTGCTCGCCCCCGGCGAGCTTCGCCTGGAAGAAGATGTGGTCGGCGGTGTTGTACGACGTCACGTGCATCTTCTCGCCGCTCAGGACGTAGTCGGGGCCTTCGCGTCGGGCCGTCGACGCGATGGCGTCGACGTCGGAGCCCGCGCCCTCCTCGGTGATCGCGTAGCACTCCCGCCGCTCGCCGCGGATCGCTGGCTTGAGCCAGCGATCGATCTGCTCGTCGGTCATCACCTCGGGGGCCCACCCCGCCGGGGTGTGCACGCACCACCCGAGCGCGTTCGTCACCCGGCCGAGCTGCTCGGAGACGAGCGTCTGCTGCAAGACGCTGTAACCGCCCCCGCCGAGCTCCTTCGGGAGGTTCATCCCGTAGAACCCGAGCTCGATCGCCAGCTCGTGATGCTGGATCTCGTCCTCGTGAGGGATCCGGCCCTCGTGCTCCTCCGCGTGCTGTTCCCACGGGATCAGCTCGTCGTCCACGAAGGCACGTGCGCGTTCCTGGATCGCCCGGTCCGCGTTGGACAGTGGGTAGGTCATGCGCGTGAAGCTACCGCAGCGCGGGGCGCGACCGTCAGCCGGGCGTCGCCTACGAGAGGAACTCGAGGCGGTCGCGATGCTCTTCGAGCATCGCGACCGTCGCGTCGTCCAGCCGGTGGTCGCGGTCGGGCTCGTCGGCGACCGGACTTTCGCCGAAGAGCTCCCCCGAGAGGTAGCGCTGCCCCGTGTCGGCGATCACCGTGACCAGCCGGGTCAGCTCCGGGTGCTTGTCCGCGACCTTCAGCGCCGCGACCACGTTCATCCCCGACGATGGCCCGCAGAGCATCCCCTCCTCGCGCGCGAGCCGGTGGGCCATCGCGAGCGCGTCGTCGGTGCTCACGACGACGATCCCGTCCATCACCGCGAGGTCGAGGTTCGGCGGGATGATCCCGTCGCCGATCCCCGGGACGCCGTGCGTCCCCCACCGCTGCTCGCTGATCAGCGGGCCCTCCGACGGCTCCACGGCGTACGCCTGCACGCCTGGGTCGTGCGCCTTGAGCGCGCGGGCCACGCCGGTGATCCAGCCGCCGGTCCCCTGCGAGGCGACGACCGCGTGGACGTCGCCGTTCGTCTGCTCCCAGATCTCCTCGCCGGACGCGCCTTGGGCGGCGGGGTTGTCCGGGTTCTCGAACTCGCCGGGGAAGTAGTAGCGGTCCGGATCGCCCGCCACGATCTCGCGCATCTTCGCGAGCGCCAGGTCGATATCGGTGCCGGCCCCCGGGGTGAGGACCAGCTCGGCGCCGTACGTCTCGATCATCCGCTTGCGCTCGGAGCTCATCCCCTCGGGCATCACGATCACGCATGGGTATCCCTTGATCGCCGCCACCGCCGCGCACGCGATCCCCGCGTTCCCGGTGGTGCATTCGATCACGCTCATGCCCGGCATGAGCTCGCCCCGCCGCTCGGCCTCGGTCAGCATCCGCGCGTAGATCCGGTCCTTCACGGACCCGGTCGGCCCGTACCACTCGACCTTCGCGAAGAGCTCGACGTCCGGGGCGACGCGCGCCAGGCGGACGAGCGGCGTCATCCCGATCGCATCCAGGAGCGAATCGGCCGGTGCTCGGTAACGCCCCCACTCCGTCGTCATGCCTCGCCCCTCAGCCCACGCTGCGCGCCCGGTCCACGTACCCCAGCCGGTGCGAGATCGCGTCGGCCGCCTCCATCGCGAAGTGCGCCATCCGCGGCAGATCGATGCCGCGCATCCGGAAGGCCGGCCCGCTCACCGACAGGGCGGCCACGACCCGGGCGTCCGCCTGGCGCACCGGCGCCGCGACCGCGTTCAGGCCCTCCTCCAGCTCCTCGATCGTCTGGGCGTAGCCGGTTCGGACGACCTCCTCGAGCTGCATCCGGAGCACCGCGGGATCCACGATCGTGCGCTCGGCGAGCTGCTCGAGCGGTTCGGCGAGGTGACGTTCCCGATCCTCACGCGGCTCGAACGCCAGCAGCACCTTGCCGTTCGACGTGCAGTGCAGCGGCGTCCTGCGACCGATCCAGCTCACGGCGACCACCGAGCGGGTACCTGTGACCTGGTCGATGTACACCACGGAGTCCCCGGAGATGACGCCGAGGTTCACGGTCTCCCGCGTCCGCTCGGCGAGGCCCTCCAGGACCGGGTGCGCCTCGCGCACGATGTCGAGCCCGGCCATCGCGGCGCCGGCCAGCCGGACCAAGCCGAAGCCGAGCCGGTACTTTTCGTTCACGGGGTCGCGCTCCAACAGCCCGCGCTCGGCGAGCGTCGAGACCAGCCGCGACGCCGTCGCCTTGTGCACGTCGAGTCGCCGGCCGAGCTCGGAGACCCCCAGCTCGCCGGCCTCCGCGATCAGCTCGAGCGCGGTCACCGCGCGACGGACCGATCGAAGGTTCCCGCCGTCTTCGTCGCGCATCGTGCAACTCCTGGGGTAAGGCGCAACGCTCGACGCTAGGGCGCGCGGGCGCGGGCTGTCAAGACGAGCCTGCGGAGGGAGAAGCTCGCCACGCCATCTGCTGACGTGGAGCCGCGTCGATCACGATCGGTTCGGAGGAAGTCAGGGAACGTTGCTACGAGCGGAGCTACGACGCGAGCGATGGACAGAGATCAACGAGCCTGCCCGCGAGCGCGGCCGACGTCACGTTCCCTTGTGCGTCGATGGTGGCCTTCCCTTGCCCGCTTAGGTACCAGATCCCCGGCTCCCCGGTGAGCGGGTTTGGGAAGAAAAGCCCGTGACCCATCGCCCGGGCGGAGACCGAGCCGCCCGGCTCGGCTCGGAGTTGGGACGATCCAGTCCCCATCACGGTGACCGACGTTCCTGAATCCAGGTTGGTCAGGGTCAGCCTGTTGCCTGGAAAGGTCACGATCTGCTTGACGGGGTTGCCGGCATCGTCGATCCACGTCGTGACGATCTCGATTCCATCGATGTGGCCGAGGACCGGGAAGGCGCATTGGTCGGTGATGACGACGTCATCTTGACTCGGATTGATCTCCCTCGCCGGCTTCTTGGCGGATGCTGGGGGCGCAAGGGCGAGGCAGAGGAGGACCATCGATAGAAGCAGGAGTCCGCGCCGCATTGGCTCTCCTTTCTGAAGCACCCACGGGGGCGGGTGCTGCACCGGGGGGGACAGTTCCTCGACTCCGAAACTCTGTTCGGACTGGTGGCAAGTGTCAAGGCGACGCTCAGCGCGGACGCGGGAACGGCGCGAGCACCTTGAGGTGCGCGCCCCATCCGCCGATCTCATCGAGCGCGTTTCCGTAGTCGAGCGTCGGCGGGAGCCCGAGGGCCTCGTACGGGTTGGGCTCGCCGTAAGCGGTGCGGTCCTGGGGAGCCTCGAACGTGAGCGTCCACGATCCCGAGCCGTTGAACCCCACGAGCGCCCCGTGGTCGGCGAGTCCCTTGCAGATCGCTTTCTGCCACGTCGGGATGGACAGGGCGTCGATCTGCTCGTGGGTGAGGTCCAGGAAGACGACGTTGCCCATGGAGAGCCGGGTCGCCGCGTCCGTCGGCACGCACAGCTTCCCCTTCGTTCCCGATCCCTCGTACGGCGCGACACTGTGGCCCGACAGGCACTTCGCGTGCAACCCGACGGTGTGGTTCACGTATCCAGCGGCCAGCTCCTCGGGGCGGATCGGGAGCAACCCGGTCGGCGGCTCCTCGACGGTGTTGAACCCCGAGCCGTACGTCTCCAGGCGGAACGCGTGCCAGGCGGTGATCGTCCTCGCCGTGTCGTCAACGACGGTCAGTCGGAACCGGTACGTGTAGCCATCGATCTGGTCGATCACGTACACGACCCCGTCGGACAGGTTGGACGGTTGCATCCCGCTCGGCGCATGGATCTGGTGGCCGTCGATATGTTGCCCGTACGTGAAGCGCGTCTCGCGAAGGACGATCCGGTAGAGGGGATCCGTCGCTCGCCCGAAATAGAGCGGGAATCCCCAACCGAAGAGTTGCTTCGCGCCCGCCGGCGCCGGAGGGCCGTCGGAGGCGAGCGACGAGATGTACACGTCCGACCGTGGATCGACGTTGGTCTTGTCGAGCGGCGCGACCCACGGCGAGGTCTCGGAGAACAGGTGCCAATCGAGCCCCGGCCAGTTGTCGATGCCGTACGGGGCTCCCGACGAGGCTCCCTTCGGGGTGTGGTGCAGCGAGCGTTCGACAAGGGTCGCTCCGATCGCGGCTCCGGCGGCGACGCCGGCGCCGATGAGGAGCGCCCGCCGCGTGATCCGGTTCGTCCGCGCCATGGTCGACACCTGTCGTGCGTCGACTGTAGCAACGGCCTTTGACCACGCCGATCGACCGCGCCCGCTAGGCACTCATCATCGTCGGGATCCGCACGATGAGTTCTGAGGTTCCTTAGGGCATGGGCAGGATCTCGACGACGCGGCCTGCTTGCAGTCCGTACGTCCAGGCGTCGATGCCCGGTGGATCCACACCGAGCGCCGTGAGTGCGGTGCAGATCTGGCTCCGATGATCGGACCCGTGGTGCAACGCCTGCGCGAGCCGGATCCCGGTCGTAGCGTCTCGCTCGAACCCCCGTTCACCCGTCCAAGCCAGCAAGCCCTCAGGCAGTGCTTCAGCCTCGATACTTCCCGGTCGCGAAGAGACACGCTCGAACCTGTCTGGGAATATCGCTACGGGGAGGGACGGATGCGGAGGGACCGGGAGGGTGACGTGGATGAATCGCTGGAAGCGCGTGAGGCGCGCCTGAGTGAATGGGCCGACCGCAAGGGCTACACGCTCGAGAAGCATGGTGCCGGATCGCCTATCACGAAGTTCGACTACAGCCTCGTGGACAAGGAGACGTTCTCGATCGTGATCGACAGCCACGATGGGCTGGACCGCGTCGAGGTCTTCCTGAACGACCTTCCTGAGGATCGATAACCCGCCGCGATCGAGTGTTCGCGATCCGCGACCGTACCCTGGCTCTGGGGGCGGGTCTAGCGTTCCGAGCACGCGAACGGCGGGCGGATCAGTCCCTCTCCGTTCGCCCGCCCGGCCCGCCCTCCTCACGCCGGCTGTCGCTCGAGTTGCTATTGCTTCTCCCAGACCGACACGTGCATGTCGCTGTCGCTCGTGAAGGGCTCTCGCTTCCACCCACCCCAGCGCTCTCGCAACGTCATCCCGGCGAGTTGAGCCATCAGGTCGTACTCAGCAGGGAACGCGTACCGGAAGGGCATCGAAACCCGCTCGACCTTTTCGCCGACAAGTTCGAGGTGGTGGGAGATCAGGCCCTGGTTCGCGACGTCGTACTCGTCGATCCCCCAGTAGCGCTCGCTCCCGGAGAAGACGCGGAACCTCTCACCGGGTGGGAGCCGCCGGAGCGCCGGGACCGTGACCTCGACGACGAAGCACCCGCCGGGCTCGAGCTGCGCCGCCACGGTCCGGAAGCACGCGACCTGCGCCTCCTGGGTCGTCAGGTTCATGATCGTGTTGAAGACCACGTAGGCGAGGGCGAACGAGCCGTCCACCTTCGTCGTGGCGAAGTCGCCGATCGTCACGCCGACGTCTTCGCCGCCCGGCTTCGCGCGCAGCTTCGCGACCATCGACTCCGACAGATCGATCCCATGAACCTCGACGCCCCGTTGCGCGAGCGGGAGCGCGATCCGACCGGTCCCGATCCCGAGCTCGAGCGCGCGTCCGCTGCCAGCGAGCTCGGCGAGGAAGTCGATGACCGGCACGAGGACTTCGGGATCGAACAGCTCTGAGACGTCGTCGTCGTACTTCGCGGCGACGCGCTCGTCGAAGTAGCCGTCGTCGTGCACGGCCGAAATCTACCTCCCTACACTGAGCCGCGTGAGCGAGGAGCACCTGGGCATCCGCGAGGTGCTCCGCATCCCCGAGATCCGAGCGGCGATGCTCGGGACCTTCGTGATCATGCTCGGGTTCGGCATCCTGGCGCCGGTCCTGCCGAACTACGCCCGCAGCTTCGGGGTCGGCTACGACGCGGTCGGCGTGCTGATCTCGGCGTTCTCGTTCGCGCGACTCGTCGCCGACCCGTTCGTCGGGCGCTTCATCGACCGGTACGGCGAACGCGCGATGTCCACGTGGGGCGCGGCCTGGGTCGGCGTGACGTCGGTCGCAGCCGGTCTCGCGCCGACGTTCCCGCTCCTCGTGATCTTCCGCGCGCTCGGCGGGGTCGGATCGGCCTTGTTCTTCGCTGCGCTGCTGTCGTTCCTGCTCCGCTCGATCCCGACCGAACGCACCGGCCGCGTGATGGGCGTGTACTACGCGGCGTTCAACATCGGCTTCATCGCGGGCGGGCCGGTCGGCGGTCTGGTCGCCCGCTGGTTCGGGCTCGCGAGTCCGCTGTACGTCTACGGGGCCGCGTGCCTGGTGGCGGCCGTCGTGTTCTGGCGGACCCTCCACGACCCGGAGCGTCACGAGTCGGAGACCCGTCGCGGCGGGATCCGGCGCCTGCCGTGGAACCGTCCCTTCATCACGGTGCTGGTCGTGAACGGCGTCTACCTGTGGATCATCGGGGCGGTCTTCCAGACGCTGGTCCCGCTGTTCGGGACGAGCAGCGCCATCGGCCTGAGCATCGCGGGCGTCGGGTTCGCGCTCGGCGTCGCGACCGCCACTGAGCTCGTCGCGCTCTATCCGGCGGGCAGGGCGAGCGACCGACGCGGCCGTCGCGCGGTGCTGATCCCGGCGTTCACCGGACTGGCGCTCACGACTGCACTGCTGGGGCAGGTGTCGACGCCGCTCGCGTTCATCGTCGTGCTCGGCGCGCTCGGCGTGGCGAGCGGTTACTCGGGCGTCCCGCCCGCGCCGATGCTCTCCGACGTCGCGCCCGAGGAGCTCAAGGGGACGGCGGTCGGCGTGTTTCGGTTCGTCGGCGACCTCGGGTTCGTCCTCGGTCCGTTGATCGCGGGTTGGTCGGCGGGCTCGTTCGGGTTCGGGACGGCGTTCATCGTCACGGCGCTGCCGGCGCTGGTCGCGGTCGGGCTCGTCGTGTCGATCAAGGAGACGATGAAGAGCCGCGGACCGTAGGGTTGCGGCGCTCCCAACTCGCCCTTATCGTGGCGTACGCATGGCGACCTACGAGTACATCTGCCTCGTGTGCGAGCACCCGTTCGAGGAGCGCCGACCGATGAGCTCGAGTCCGGTCGACACCGCGCTGGCTTGTCCTTCGTGGGGGAGCGACCGGGTGCGCCGGCGGTTCTCCTTCTCCGCCGCGACCGGAAGCGCGAGCAGCGAAAGCTCAGGGCCGGTCGCCGGTGGCTGCTGCGGCGGTGGCTGCGGCTGCGGCAACTGACTCATCCGAACCAATCCTTCAGGGGCGGACTCGACTCGAGCACCGATAGATCCCCGGCGAGGATGCTC
>DATAEV010000310.1:0-5513 GCA_036257875.1 Actinomycetota bacterium
GCGACCCCGGCGGCGATGCCCGTGATGAGGCTCCCGAGCGCGACGACGACTGCGGCCACGGCTCCGCCGAGCAGGGCGAAGGCGACGAGGGAACGAGGGAACCGAGGCGTGGCCACGAACGACTATCGTGTCAGAAGACGCTGCGAGGGACGACGGTGCGCGGGTTGCGTTCTCGTGTTGACCCTCAGGTCCGCTTGCGTGGGAGGTCCAGGAACGGCAGCGGAACCACGGTCGCGGCCACTTTGCCGCGTTCGCCCTCCACGCTGTACTCGACCGATACCCGCGAGCCGAGCTTCTCGTGCGCCTTGTCGAGGGATCCGAAGCCGACCATCTTCTTGATCGTCGTCCCCCACGTGATCGAGGTCGCGCGGCCGACCTGCCGTCCTTCCCGGTAGACCGGGACCGGCGCCCGGTCGACGAACGGCGAGATCATCGCCGCGAGGCCGTGCTTCGCGAACATCGCCTCGACCCCGGCCCAGTCGAGCTCCAACCCGACGAGGCGCCGCGCCGGACCACCTGTCGCTCGCTCGGCCACGAGGGCCCGTTTCCCGGTGAACGCCGCTTCCTTCCCGAACTCCACGAGGCGTCCCAGACCGATCTCGAACGGGGAGTAGTTCTGTTCCGGGCTGATCGCGTGGCGAGCGCTCGTGTACTCGGCGTCGATCAGGATCAGTCCGGCCTCCACCCGGGCCACATCGAGCGCCCGGATCCCGGCGGGGAAGATCCCGTACGCCTCGCCCGCGTCGAACAGGCGATCCCAGACCGCGAGCGCTCCCGCGACCGGGATCCACAGCTCGTACCCGCGGTCGCCGGTGTAGCCGGTGCGGGTGACGCTGACGTCGACACCAGCGATCGAGGTCCGCCGGTGACGGAAGTAGCGCACGTCGGTCCAGTCCTCGCCGGTCGCGGCCTCGAGCACGTCCCTGCTGAGCTTCCCCTGCAGCGCGAGCGCTCCCAGCTCCTCGGTGACGTCAGCCACGTCCACGTCCAGCGCGGTCGCGTTCAGCAGGAACCAGCGGTAACACGGATCCGCGGAGGTCACGCGGTACTCGTCCGTCGCCAGCCGCGTCACGGTGCCGTCGTCGAGGACCTTCCCGTCCTCGTCGCACCAAGGCGTATAGAGGACCTGGTCGACGTGAAGCTTCGAGATGTTCCGCGTGACGACCCGATCCAGCAGCTTGCCGGCGTCGGCGCCCGAGACGACGTACTTGTAGAGGGGGCTCGTGTCGATCACCGCGGCGGCCTCGCGGATCGCGCTGTACTCGATGTCGTGGAAGTCGGCGTACACCTGGGCGGCGAAGTACCCGGCCCATTCACCCCAGACCTCGTTGCGGTTCAGCTCCCGCTGGCGCGGATAGAAGGCGGTTCCGACCGACACCGTGAGACCCTCCTCGGACGTTCCGCGCGAGAGCCTACGCCAGCCACGGTGGGAGTCGTTCGGTCGGCTTGACTTGCAGTCAAGGGCTCGTTGGTGTGGCCACGGGGTCACGGCTAGCATGGGCGCGCAAGCGCGAGCGCCGCCCACGCCGGTGGCCGTTCGCCTCCGGTCACCGGTGGGGGGTTCGATGGCGAAGCGGTACGACGCGGTCGTGATCGGTGGCGGCCACAACGGCCTCGTGAACGCGGCGTACCTGGCGAGGTCGGGGCTCAAGGTGCTGGTGCTCGAGCGACGCCACATCCTCGGCGGTGCCACGCTCACCGAGGAGATCGTTCCCGGTTTCCGCTTCTCGGTCTTCTCCTACGTCGTGTCGTTGCTGCGGCCGGAGATCATCCGCGAGCTCCAGCTCCCCAAACACGGTCTGGAGATCCTGCCGCTGGACGGCACGATCACCCCGCTCGACGACGACTACCTGTGGCGGGTGAACGACCACGGCAAGACCATCCGCGAGCTGCGACGCTGGTCGCTCAACGACGCGGAGGCCTACGAGGAGTACGGGCCCCTGATGGCGGAGATGGGCCGGTTCATCAAGCCGATCCTGTCGGTCCCGCCGCCCGATCCGGCCAAGCTCTCGCCGGGGGAGTGGTTGCCGCTGACGCCGCTCGCGAAGCAGTTCCGCGACCTCCCGCGACGTCTGCAGACCACGTTCATCCAGCTGATGACGATGTCGGCGGCCGATTTCCTCGATCAGTGGTTCGAGACCGAGTCGCTGAAGGCCACGATGAGCGCGAGCGGGATCATCGGGACGTTCCAAGGTCCGCGTTCGCCCGGCACCGCCTACGTGCTCTTGCACCACTACATGGGGGAGATCGACGGCGCCTTCCGCGCCTGGGGGATCCCGCGGGGCGGCACCGGCGCGATCGCGTACGCGATCGCCGGGGCCGCGCTGGCCGCGGGCGCGGAGATCCGCACTGAAGCTCCCGTCGCGCGCATCCGAACGCAGGGAGGGCGCGCGACGGGCGTCGTGCTGGAGTCGGGCGAGGAGATCGAGGCGAACGTGGTGATGTCCTCGCTCGACTCGCGGTGGACGTTCATCAAGCTCCTGGACGACTCCGTGCTCGATCCATCCTTCAAGCGCGAGGTGCTCCGCTACAAGTACCGCGGCTCATCCGGCAAGGTGAACCTCGCGCTCGACGGTCTGCCCGAGCTCGCGTGCAAGCCGGGCAAGGGTGAGTGGCTCCGCGGCGCGATCTCGTTCTCGCCGAGCATCGACTACATCGAGCACGCCTACGACGACGCGAAGTACGGCCGGCCGTCGGCGCGCCCCTACATCGACATGATCATCCCGACCCTGGTCGACCCCTCGATGGCGCCGCCCGGCAACCACGTCATGAGCTGCTTCGTCCAGTACGCCCCGTATCACCTGGCCGACGGCGAGATCTGGGACGACGCCAAGCGCGAGGCGTTCGGGCAGAACGTGATCGACACGATCGAGGAGCGCTTCCCCGACATCCGCCGCCACATCGTCGGGCATCAGTTCATCACGCCGAAGGACATCGAGGACATCACGGGCCTCTCCGAGGGCAACATCTTCCAGGGGGAGCTCTCCTTGGAGCAGCTGTTCTTCAACCGGCCGGTCCCGGGGTGGTCCCGATACCGGACGCCGGTTCGGGATCTCTGGATGTGCGGTTCCGCGACGCACCCCGGTGGCGGCATCATGGGCGCGCCGGGACGGATCTCCGCGCTCGAGTACCTGAAGGAGAAGCGCAAAGGTCGAAGGGCCGCTTGATGGCCGCCAAGACGATCGACACTGTCGTGATCGGCGCCGGCCACAACGGGCTGATCGCTGCCGCGGCGCTCGCCAAGGCGGGTCGGACGGTCGTCGTGCTCGAGCGCGCCGAACGTGCGGGAGGGATCCTGCGGGGCAGCCAGCCCGCCCCCGGCTTCCGTGCGCCGGGATTGGTCCACACGGTCGGGCGCCTGCGCCCATCCGTCGTGAAGGACCTCCGTCTCGAACGCTTCGGCTACTCGACGATCGTCCCCACGGTGCGGATGCACGCGCCGATGCCCGACGGCTCCGCGGTCACGTTCTGGGGCGACGCGACGAGGACGGCCGAGGAGCTCCGAGCACGCAGCGTTCACGACGCCGACGCGTTCGTCGGGTTCGACCAGAAGGTGCGGGCGATCTCGAGTTTCCTCGCCTATGTGCAGGTGGCATTACCGCCGGACCCGAAGTCTCCGTCGCTCGCCGACGCGATCATGGGACTGAAGCTCGGGAAGGCGTTCCGCGACCTGGGTGCGAAGACCGGCCACGAGGCGGTCCGGGCGCTGCCCATGGCCGTGGCGGACCTGGTCCAGGAAGTCTTCGAGCTCGAATCCGTCAGGGGGCCGCTCTGCACGCGAGGCGTCCTCTACACGGCGATGGGCGCCTGGGCGACGGGCACCGCGCAGGTCCTGCTGAACGACTCGGCCGGCACCGACGGCGGCGCGGCGGGCACGGCCGTCTTCGCGCGCGGCGGGACCGACGCGCTCGCGGACGCGCTCGAGGCGGCCGCGAAGGCGCGCGGCGTCCAGATGCGGACGGAGCACGACGTCGTCGCGATCCGCACGCGGGCGGAACGCGTCGCCGGCGTGACCCTCGCCGAGGGCAGCGAGGTCGACGCCCCCCTCGTGGTCTCGACCGCGGATCCCAAACGGACCGTGCGGTTGCTCGACCCGGTCGCCGTCGGGCCGACGATGCACTGGCGGGGAGAGAATATCCGCCAGCCGGGAGCGACGGCGCGCGTGAACTTCGCCCTGGGAGGCCTCCCGGCGTTCCACGGCGGCGACCCCGAGCGCCTGGCCGGGCGCATCGTGATCGGACCGTCGATCGACGACGTCGAGCGCGCGATGGATGCCGTGAAGTACGGCCGCCTGAGCGAAGACCCCGTCCTCGAAGCCACGATCCCGTCCCTGACGGACCCGTCCCTCGCTCCCGAGGGGAAGCATCTGATGAGCGTGCTGTTCCAGGCCGCGCCCTATCAGCTCCGTGAGAGCACCTGGGCCGGCGAACGTGAGCACGTCGGCGAGATCGCGATCAAGACCCTCGAGCGGTTCGCGCCGGGGTTCGGGGAGCTCGTCGAGGCGTTCGAGGTCGTGACACCGCTCGATATGGAAGAGCGGTACGCGCTGACGGGCGGTCACATCCAGCATGCCGAGCCCGGGCTCGACCAGTTCTTCGCCTGGCGTCCGCTGCTCGGCGAGGCTCGCTACCGGTTCCTGTTCGACGGGCTCTATCTCGCCGGCTCGGGCGCGCACCCCGGTGGCGGCATCACGGGCGGTCCCGGGACGAACGCCGTGCGGAAGATCCTGAAGGACCTCTAGTCGCTGTTGCCGGCGGAGCGCAGAGGATGAGCATCGGGCCGCTCGCGCTCGTCGGTGGCGACGAGTTGCACCCGGGCAACGAACCGCAGGACCGTCTCCTCGTTGATGCCGCTCGAGGCGGCCCCGCGTTCGTCGTGACGACCGCGGCGGCGCGTCAGCATCCCGAACGGGCGGCCGAGAACGCCCGGCGGTGGTTCGGCGAGCTCGGGCTCGAGATCGAGGAACTGCCGCTCACCACCCGATCGCGGGCTCGCTCCCCGGAGCTCGCGGCTCGTGCCCGAGCCGGCCGGTTGTTCTACCTCGTGGGCGGCGACCCGGGGCTCGTCCCCACGGTGCTCGCCGGAACCCCCTCGTGGGAGGCGATCGTCGAGGCGTGGAGGAACGGTGCCGCGCTCGCGGGATCGTCGGCCGGGGCGATGGCGTTCGGGGAGTGGACGTTGATCCGCGATCGGATGCCGGGCGACGACCGCCGCCGCTACCGAGAGGCGCTCGGGCTCATCGCGGGGATCGCCGTCGTGCCCCACTTCGACACGTTCGGCACCCGCTGGGTCGATACGTCGCTCGAGACCGCGCCCCGCGATGACGTGATCCTGCTCGGACTCGATGAGCGAACCGCCGCGGTGTTCGTCGACGGGCGCTGGCGGGTCGAAGGCGCAGGCACCGTGTCGCTGATCACGCGTGCGCACCGCAACGTGTTCGGGTCCGGAGAGGAGATCCGAGGCCTCCCCGGGCCGGGCATGTGGGAAGCTGACCCGCCATGAGCGACCCGCCC
>DATAEV010000327.1:0-7196 GCA_036257875.1 Actinomycetota bacterium
CTGCGCCGCCGCGAGTCCCGAGAGCCGGAGGGCCTCCGGCCCGCCCGCTTCGAAGCGGCTCTGGGACTCATCGTGCTGACCATCTACGCGAGCGCGTTCGCGAGCGACGCCGGGTGGATCCGGGTGATCTCGCTGCTCTGCGAGGGCGGAGCGCTCCTCTTCATCCTGTGGACGTCCGACGTCAGCCGACGGTGGCTTCTTTGGGCTCGGAGTGTCCTGATCTTCGCGGTCGCCGTCGCGATCCTTGCGACCGTCTTCGGGAGCGGGAAGACGCCGGTGATCTCGACCGGTCTCGTCGGGGCGTTCATGGCGATCGGCGCACCGATCGCGATCGTCCGTCGACTCGGGCACGAGAAGGTCGTGACTCTCCAGGTCCTGGCCGGCGCGTTGTGCCTCTACCTCCTGATCGGGCTCTTCTTCACGTTCGTGTACAGCATCATCAACGCGGTGGACACCCAGCCGCTGTTCGCCCAACAGTCGGGCGAGGCGTCGTCGGCGAACATCACCTACTTCAGCTTCGTCACGCTCACGACGACCGGGTACGGAGACCTCACCCTGCGGGGGAACGGTCCTCGCATGCTCGCGATCACCGAAGCGTTGCTCGGCCAGCTCTATCTGGTGAGCGCCGTGGCGCTGGTGGTTTCCCGGTTCGGCCTGGAGCGGGTCGGCCGGCGCGGCGACCCGAACTCGGCCGGCGGGACGTGACGAGCGACATGGGGCACCCGCGCTGGCCCGGATGCCCCGATCACGACGGGTCGGAGGGCGAGGTGTTGCGGGGCTGCTCCGCCCAGTCGTAGATCACCGCCGTACGGAGCACGAGGTCCTGGACGGACCGGCGGTTGACGATCGCCCAGAACAGCAGGGGCGGGAACGCGACGCAGAGCACCGCCCGGACGAACGCCCCAGCGAATCCCAGCCGTTCCCCTCGCCGGTCGATCACCCTGAGCCCGAGGATGCGATCGCCGTAGCTGCGACCGGTCGACGACCACGCGACGGTGAACAGCAACGTCAAGACGATCGCGCCGACGATGTAGGTGCCTTGGTACGTAACCGTTGGGAAGCGGAAGCTCGCGCCTCGACGGAGGAAGAGCCACGCCGACCAACCGAGGTATCCGGCGCCCAGGACGACCACCAGGATCGCGAAGTCGATCGCGTTCGCCAAGACCCGGCTCACGATCCCGGCGCGTTCACCTTGGAAGCTGCGGGCCTCCGCGGGAACGGTCAGGATCGCCGGCGGCTCCGTCTCACGCACCGGTTGCGTCCAGATCGTCCGGATCGGCGGCCTCCTCTGTTGCGGAACGGCCCAGCATCCGGTTGACGATGCCCGAGATCGCGCGGTCGGCGCCGAAGGTTTGCATCCTGACCACCCGAACGCTCTCGCTCGCGACCGTCCCGGTGGAGCTGCGGATGATCTCCGGGAGGTCGATCCGCTCGATCACCTCGAGCGAGAGCTTGGCGAGGTCCAGTCGCGCGATCACGCGCTCGATGTCGAGCCTATCGGCGACCGCGTCGACATCGAGCTGCTCCACGACCTCGTTCAGATCGACCGAAGCGACGATCCTTTCGATGTCGACGTGATCGAGCACGATCTGCGTCAGATCGAGCTGATCGAGGACCAGATCGACCGCGCGGCGGGTCGCTTCGACGGCAACCGCGTTCGCCGCAGCCTCGACTCCGGGGCGCTCCTCGCGCCAACTCTGGTTCCATCGGCCGACGAGGTCCGCCGCGGCGCGGCGCGGAGCATCGGACACGGTGCCGATCACGAACGAGGCGGGTGGCCCCGCAGTGCGCCGGCCGAGTTCCGCGACGGTTGCGGCGGTGCGGACCGCCTCGATCGCGAGGCCGAGCGCGGCGCCGACGAGGAGAGCCGCGGTATCCGGCGTGGCCGCGTTCTCCTCATCCTCGGGAGTGCCGGAGGCCATCCGGATGATCTGGATCGAGGCCTCGGCGCCGAGGCTGACCAACCCGACGGCCGCACGTGCGGCCAGGGTGAACCAGTCGGACGGCGGTGAGGGCGCCGGCGGCGTTACGGGCTCCTCCTCGCCACCGCCGAGCGGGATCCTGATGATTTCGCTCACGTCCTCCATGATGACGGGCTCGATCCGTCCGGTCCACCCGGTCTCGTCTGCTAGACCTGGGCCTCCCTCGGTTCGGGCAGCGCGGAGGCCGCGATCCGATAGACGGCGAGCTCGTAGAGCACGAGGACGATCGCGAGGACGAGGAACCACCCCAGCGAGATCGACGCGAAGAGCAGGATGATCGCGGCCACGACGGCTCCCGCGAGCATCAGCGCGTCGCGGTGCTCGCCCACCCAAGCTGCGGCAGGCCCGATCTCGGCTCCGCGCACGGCGCCCACCGCCGCCCTGCCGACATCCGCTACCCAGGCTCGCGTCCGAACGGCCCACGGGTACGGACCCGTCACAACGGCCACGACCAATACGAGGAAGAGGACCCAGAGGATGCGCTTCGTGGCCAAGAGCAGGGAGCTCAGGAACGCGCCGATGATCGCTTGCACCGCGGCCTGGTTCTCCGGCTTCGCCATGCTGACGACGTTGCTCGCTTGCGCGATAGCGAACCGTCGCTCGAGGACCGCCACAACGATGAGGGCCGTGATCAGCTGCAGCAGGGTCCGGCGGCGGTTCGTGGAGAGGACCAGCGCCAGGGCGACGCCGAGGATGAAGAGCACGATCGCCAGGATCATCGTCTTGTTGAAGATGGACACCGCGTCTTGGACCGACGTCAGCTCGTCGCCCTGGAACAGCGTGACGGAGCCGAACGTCGGAGGGAGCGTGACGCCGAGCGCGGTCTGGAGCGACGCCACCGCTTCGCTCGGGACCGTGTCGGCCGTGATCGTCGGGAGCGTGATCTGCCGGTTGAGGATCGCGCTCAGCGTCCCGGACAGCTGCGCGAGCGCGTCGTTCAGCAGCGGGAGGTAGTTGAACACGACCTGGTTGCCCTGCACCGTGAGGACGTCGCTATTCCCATCGAGCACCGCCACGACCTGCTTCTGGAGGATCGTGTTCGCGCTCACCCAGAACTGCTGGAACCGTTCGCTCGCGATCACCTGCTGAACCTGGTCCTGAACGAATCCTTGGAGGGAGGAAGTCAGCGGTCCAGCGGCGAACGCGAGCTTGGGAGCCCGTTCGGCTATCGCCGCCTGCACCTTCGCTTGCACGTCGGTGGCGGTGAAGACGGCCTGCGTCAGCTGACGGGCGAGCGCCTCCTGGATCGCGGGATCGCTCGCGAGCGGCCCGACCACGGCGAGGTACCGATCCGTGTTGTAGACCGTTCGGCGGGCCCACAGGCCGGGCGTGGCGGCCGAGAAAGCAAGGACCGCGATCACGATGAACACGACCGCGAAGACCTTGCGAAGGCGAGCGCGCTTCTGTGGTTTCGCCTCGAGCTTCTCGACCTCTTCCTTCAGCCGGTCGACCTCGGCGCGGACTGCCTCGAGGTCCTCTGGTCCTTGCTGTTCGCTCATGTTGTCCCCCTCCACAAGCTGGACTGCGGATCCACAACGAACGATAGCCCGCCGCCAGTTCCGCTGCCCGCGAAGCCGTGCTCGGCAATGGACCTGGCCGTATAGTCACGGGAACCGATACGGGAGGGGTCGATGTTCAAAGCACTGCTGATGGGTTTCGTGGTCTTCCTCATCGCGACGTTCCCTTCGACTTGGCTGTTGATGTTGTTCCTCGGCAACGTCGGCGTCGGGGTCGGCTATTGGGGAACGTTGCCCCTGGGGATCCTGGTGTCGGCGCTGCTCGCCGGTGCCTCATCCCGCTCCTACATCGTCGCGCGCTGATCCACGGGAAGGGACGATGCGTGATCGGCGCATCGCCGAGACGGATGAAAACGCTCCCGTGATCGATCACCGGGCGGGATGGACCGTCGTACCGGTCATCGAGCGCGCGGCCTGTGCATCGACCTGCTCGTCGATATGACGCGTCGCCCCGCGGATGGCTGCGACGACGTGGTGAGCACCTTCGAGTGCTCGCTCGATGCGCCCAGCGCCCGGCGCCCGTTCAGATCCCGAGGATCTGCTTCTTCTTCGCGGCGAACTCTTCCTCGGTGAGGATCCCCTGCTCCTTCAGCTTCGCGAGCTGCTCCAGTTGGGCGGCGGTGTCATCCATCCCGCCGGCTGCGCCCGCAGCGCCTTGCTCGGCGGCGGCGGCCTGCTGTTGCACGTACTGAGCGTCTTGGTCGGCGTACCGGTTCGCTTGACGCCGAGCGACCCGACCGGATACCGCTGTCGCCGTACCCGCGACGACCGCGGTGCGTGCGGCCATCCCCACGAGCCCTGGACCTCTTCGGAAACCCATCGTTCGATCCCCTTTCGCTCAGTTCGACTCGGCCCACTCGACCGCGGCCTGAACCACCTCGTAGGGGAGCCGCTCGAGATCGAGGAGCTCACCTCCGGCGTTGACGATCGCGTCCCGCAGCTTGGTAGCCCATACGTCTTCCCACACGAGCAGTGCGGCCGACGAGTTCGGCTCGAGCTCCTCGGCCGCCGCTTCGAGGTCTTCTTGGTTCAAGAGCCCGCCATTCACCCCGCCCAGCTTCGCGAACGCGGCACCGATCTCGGAATCGAGATCCCCGGCCTCGAGGGCAGCCATGTTGCCGTCGCCGTCCTTGATCACGAAGGCGAGGTCGATCACGCGGATGGTGCCTGCGTCGACCAGCTCCTGCAAGGCGGGCACGATCTCACCTTTGAACTGGTTGCCCGGGAACGCCACGATCATGTACTCAACTGGACCGATCCCCATACGATCTCCTCCTTCGGATCCGAAGGCGTGCAGTCTCCCACGGAAGCCCAAACGCCGTCCCGAGTATCGCGCCGACCGCCCGGCGTGGCATCCCCCGAAGAGGATGACGTGGTCACCTCGTCGCCCGAAGGGGAGGCCCGCCGTCGATGCGCTCGCCTGAAACCGCTGTAGCCGTCGCGGGCGGCTCTGTTTCCGCGGGTGCATGTTAGCGTGCTTGGCGAGCGTTCGCGAACGCGCCGTCGCCTGAGGAACCGGATCACTGGCTCGAGAGCCATGGCGGCAGCGGCCGCGTTCGCCATGCGCCTGTCAGGGGGGGCCGAGCGTGCAGAGTCGTTTCAGCGCAGTACACGCTGATGGCAAGGAAGCGCCACGTATCCAGCCCGTCCTTCGTGCTCCACTTATCGATCGGTTGCTCGCCGACCGTGATGCTCCGGTCGTCACGATCAACGCTCCCGCAGGTTTCGGGAAGACCTCCCTCGTGAGCCAATGGCTGGAAGCGGACGATCGGGCGTTCATCTCCATCGCCGCCGACGACCCGTTCTTCAGCGTCAGTGAGGCGTTCCTGCTGGCGGCGGAACTTATCGTCGGATCCGATCCGGTCGTGCTCGTCATCGACGACGCGCAGCTCATGAAAGACGCGGACGTTGAGGCATTGCTCGAGCGTGTGGGGCAGTTCCGGCCGTCGTGTCAGCTCGTGCTCGTCGGGCGACGATCGTTACCCGGGGTGGCTCGGCTCCGCTCCGAGGGCAGGCTCCTCGAGATCGGGATGCCCGATCTGGCGATGGACCTCGATGAGGCAGGAGCGTTGATCCGGTCGGTTGCCCCACATCTGCCTGCCGACGACGTTCACGAACTCTGGGTCAGAACCGAGGGCTGGTCCGCCGGGCTGTACCTCGCGGCGTTGGCTCGACGGGAGCTGGAGGGATCGACGGCTCCACTCGACGGCAACGAGCGGTACCTCGCCGAGTACCTCCGGGCAGAGGTGCTGTCGCATCTGTCGCGCGCTCAGACCCGGTTCCTCGTCCGATCGTCGGCCCTCACCTCCCTCTCGGGTCCCTTGTGCGACGCCGCCCTCCGACGGACCGGATCTGCCGGCGTCCTTCGGCAGATCGAGCGGTCCGGCGCGATGCTCATCCCGCTCGACGCGCTGGGGAAGGAGTACCGGCTTCACCCCCTGCTCCAGGACTTCCTGCGAGCGGATCTAACGGGAGAAGCGGGTGCCGAGGCGATGATCGCGCGCCGTGCCTCGCTCTGGTGCGAACGTCACGACCTGATCGACTCAGCGATCGAGTACGCGTCTATCGCCGACGACCCGGACCGGGTGGCGGCGCTCTTCGGCGCCCACGGGCTGGACGTTGCGTGGACCGGACGGATCGAGCGGATGCAGGAGTGGCTCGATTGGCTCGATGAACGTGCACCGCGCGACCGGTACCCGACGATCGCGTTCTTCCGAACCTGGATCAACCTGCTGCTCGGCCGCGAACGCGAGGCCGCGCTTGCGGCCAAGGTCGCACAAGATGCTCGGATCTCTGGCCCGATGCCCGATGGCAGCTCGCACGAGGCATGGGTCCACCTGCTCCGCGCAGCGCTGTGCCGTGAGGGCATCGACGCGATGGAGAAGGATGCGCGCCTGGCGACCGAGGCTTTGGAGCCCTACAGCCCGTGGCAACCGACCGCGTCCCTTCTTCTCGGTATCGCGGTGATGTTGGCCGGGGACCTCGAGGAGGCCGACCATCACCTCGCGGACGCGATCGAGATGGGTGAGGAGCGGTTCGCGCTCATCACCATGTCGGTAGCCTTCGCGGAGCGATCCTTCATCGCGATCCTCGAGGGCAGGTGGAGCGATGCTGCAGGGTTCGCGGAGCACGCATGTGAGCTGACGGATCGCGAGCCGGTACGGCCATTCGCGACGCACGCCCTGGCGCACGTCGCGGCGGCGCGGGTGGCGCGTCACCGCGGTGAGGCCGACGTGGCTCGAGCGCATCTCGCGATCGTCGAGGAGTCGATGCCGGCGCTGACCGGAGCCCTTCCCTACCTGGCGATCCAAGCACGCCTGATGTTCGCGCGATGTGCGCTCGCCCTCGGGGACGAAGCATCGGCCCGACAACGGTCGGATGAGATCAGGGAGCTGATCCGCCGCGCCGGCAACCTGGACAAGTTCCTGCCGAGCGTCGATGAGGTGGGGGGGCAGCTACTGGCGGCCGAACACAAGGTGGCGAAGGATCTCCGGCTCACCGGGGCGGAGCTCCGATTGATCCCTTTGCTCGCCACGCAGCTCACCTTCCGCGAGATCGGGGAGCAGCTCCACCTGTCTCAGCACACGGTGAAGGCGGAGGCCATCTCGATCTACCGAAAGCTCGGCGAGACGTCGCGAAGCCGCGCCGTCGAGCGGTCACGCTCGCTTGGTCTGCTCCCCGACTGATCCAGGCGTCG